>NZ_JBTUOC010000072.1:0-81361 GCF_058345725.1 Simiduia sp.
GTCGGCGTCGGGGTTGGCGTCGGCGTCGGGGTTGGCGTCGGGGTTGGCGTCGGGGTTGGCGTCGGGGTTGGCGTCGGGGTTGGCGTCGGCGTCGGGGTTGGCGCGTCGCCGCTGCCCGCTGAACCGCAGGCGCTGAGTAAGCTGGCCAGCAGTATCATAAACACGAGTTTTTTCTGTGACATGTTGTGCTCCTAGTTATTTTTATGCGGAACAACCAAAAACGCAACAATTGATCAGACAGGTTATAGATACCCTCTCGGTAGAGAGTGGCTATAAAGCCTTGTTTCTACTTAATTTTTTAAAAGATGAACAACGATCATTATTAGTATTTGGCCATTCCATGCGAAAACTAAGCTATCCACGCATCAACTGTCAACATATTAATCAGATGCATTGGGCGCCCACATTGATATTTTCCATCTGCCCAATTCTGCGCCAGCCTCAAACGTCAGGCAAAAAAAAGGCCCCCTTGGGAGCCTATCTGACGTCGCTGGGCGGCTATTTATCGATGCCGCCAATACACATGTATTTAATTTCCAGGTAATCGTCCATGCCGTATTTGGAACCCTCTCGGCCCGAACCCGACTCTTTCACACCGCCAAAGGGCGCCATTTCATTGGAAATAATACCCTCATTAATGCCTACAATGCCGTATTCCAACGCCTCGCCCACGCGCCAAATACGACCTATATCGCGCGAATAAAAATAAGCCGCCAATCCAAATTCGGTATCGTTGGCCATCTTAATGGCCTCGGCTTCATTCTCGAATTTAAAAATGGGGGCCACTGGACCAAAAATTTCCTCGCGAAATACGCGCATATCATCGGTAACATTGGTGAGAATGGTGGGCTCAAAAAAGCACGCCCCCAAGTCGGAAATTTTTCCGCCCAAGGCAACCTTTGCGCCCCTGCTCACGGCATCGTCAACCATTGCCTGCACATCATTGGCCGCTTTGTTGTTAATCATGGGGCCTAGGTTAACGCCGTCTTGCTGGCCGTCACCCATTTTTAATTCTTTAACGGCCGCCGCCAGCTTTTCGGTAAAGGCATCGTAAATACTTGCTTGCACCAACATGCGATTGGAACAGACGCAAGTCTGGCCGGCGTTGCGGTACTTGGAGGCCACCGCTCCTCTGACCGCAGCGTCGAGGTCGGCATCATCGAAGACAATAAACGGCGCGTTGCCGCCCAGCTCCATAGACGTCTTTTTCACGGTACCCGCACACTGCTCCATCAACACCTTGCCCACGGGTGTAGAGCCGGTAAAGGTGAGCTTGCGGACTTTTGGATTACTGGTCATTTCGCCACCAATGGCCCGCGAGCTTTTACCGCAAACCATATTGAATATGCCCGCTGGGATACCCGCCGCTTCTGCCAAAGCCGCCAGTGCCAGAGCCGACAAAGGCGTTTCGGTGGCCGGCTTACCCACAAAAGCACAGCCCGCAGCCAGGGCTGGCGCCGCCTTGCGGGTAATCATGGCGTTGGGGAAATTCCAGGGCGTAATGGAGGCCACAACACCCACAGGTTGCTTGATGACCACAATGCGCTTATCGCCCGAGGGAGCGGGAATAATGTCGCCATAGACGCGTTTGCCCTCTTCCGCAAACCACTCGATATAATTGGCGCCATAGACGATTTCGCCGCGCGACTCCGCGAGTGGTTTACCCTGCTCTGCCGTGAGGATGAGCGCCAAATCATCCAGATTTTCGAGAATCAGGTTGTACCAGGTGCGCAGCAAATTGGCGCGCTCTTTTGCGCTTTTGGCCGCCCAGGCGGGCATGGCCGCTTCGGCAGCGTCAATGGCACGGCGCGTTTCGTCTACGCCACAACTGGCGATATTGGCAATAATTTCGCCATTGGCTGGGTTGTAAACGGGAACGGTTTCGCCACTGTCACTGTCGACCCATTGGCCGTTGATGAAAGACTGGCCGCGCAACAGCGACGGGTTGTTCAGTTTAAGCATGGCGATATCCTCAATTGGTCCATTTAGCAGGCGATAGTTATGCGCGTTGCGCTATTCGGAGTGACAGGCAACCTTGGCAGTGCTCTGGGCCCGCGCAGGCCATGAGACTGCCAAAGGCGATAGTTCTATAAAATCAATAATTACAGAATTATAGATTAGGCCATTTCAAACATTATGATTGGAACAGAGCGCGATATTGCGCCCGAAGTGCCGCTTTCTGCACTTTACCCATGGTATTGCGCGGTAATTCTGGCACGGCAATATAGCGCTTGGGTTGTTTAAAGCGGGCCAGTGCCGGCGCCACGGCAGCTTGCAAGGCCTGCAGATCCGCATCACCCACAATCAACGCCACCACTGCCTCGCCAAAATCTGGGTGGGGTACACCAATCACGGCGCTCTCAATCACGCCCGGTTGCGCATCAATACACAACTCCACCTCCTTTGGGTAAATATTGAGGCCACCGGAAATAATCAAGTCTTTAGCGCGCCCAACAATGGACAGATAGCCATCTTCAGACAGACTACCCTTGTCGCCGGTATTGAAATAGCCGTCGGCCGTAAAATCTTCGGCGGTTTTTTCCGGCATGCGCCAATAGCCTTTGAAAACGTTGTCGCCGGCCACCTGAATATTGCCCACTTCGCCGGTCGCCACCGGTTGATGGGCATCGTCTACCACGCGCACGCGAACGCCGGGTAATGCCTGGCCGACAGTGCCCGCTCTGCGCTGACCAGCCAGCGGGTTGGAGGTATTCATATTGGTTTCTGTCATGCCATAGCGCTCCAGAATCCGATGACCGGTGGCCGCCTCAAAGGCGCTAAAGGTGTCGGCTAGCAGAGGCGCCGAGCCGGAAATAAAGACCCGCACCTGCGGGCAGTGATCGCGCTGAATACCGGCGTCCAGCAGGCGGGTGTAAAAAGTGGGCACACCCATCATCACCGTCGACGTTGGCAGCCATCGGAGGGCCTGAGCGGCTTCAAACTTTGGCAAATAGATCATCTGCGCACCGCTCATCAACACACAGTGAATGGCCACAAACAGGCCGTGCACGTGAAAGACCGGCAGCATGTGTAACAGCGTATCGGCGTCGCTAAAGGCCCAAGCGCTGTGCAACGCGCGGGCACTGGCGGCCATATTCTGGTGCGACAACATTATTCCTTTTGGCCGGCCGGTGGTGCCTGAAGAGTACAAAAGTGCGGCCAGGTCGTCGGGCGCACTTGTCGCGGTCGTAAAATCGCTCGGGCAGTTGACACTGGCTTCGGCGAGACTGCCTGAGTCGTCGCCATTTAAGATCCAGCGCCGGGTGATGCCCTGGGCATCGCACAAGGCCGCCAGTGCCGGCTCGTAAGGTGCCGAGCAGATAACCGCCGCCGGCTCGGCATTTTCCAAGAAGTACGCCAGCTCCGCTGGCTGGTAGCCCGTATTCAAGGGGTGGTAGACCAGGCCCGCGCGCAGGCACGCCAAATACAAGCACAGCCCCAGCGGACCCTTATCCACCTGCACGGTCACCCGATCACCGGCGGCGAGCCCCTGCGACACCAAAAAGTTCGCCAGCCGACCGCTGGCGGCCAAGACCTGAGCGCGGGTCCAGTGGCTGCCGTCGGCCAAGGTTAATAAAGGGCGCTGGCCGTCGTTAGCCAATTGGGGGTAAAAGAGCTCAAAAAGATTGGCAGAGTGCATGCGTTTCTCTCATAGATAGCAATGTTGGGATTTCCGGCTCGTCATCAAGCCTGTTGATAGTGGCGCTTTAATTCGTCAATCATGGCGCAGGCCGCCTGCGACAAAGGCCGGCGACGATGGGTCAGTACCCCCACTTGCCGCTCGATATCCGGCCCGCTGAGGGGGATACACACTAGCCCCAACTCGCGCATTTGCGGCTCGCACAGCTGCGGCACTGCGCTTACGCCTAAGCCGGTGGCGACCATGCGCCCCACAGTAGCGAGCTGGTTGGCCTCTAACACCACATTTAAGCTCAGGCCCTGCGCCTGTAGGTGGCGATCAATCAGCGCCCGCAGACTGGAAGGTCGCTGCAAGGCCACGTAGGGGTGTGCACACAGTGCTTGCCAGTGCAGGCAATCGGCCCCAGCCAAGCTGTGCGACGGCGGTACTATCGCCACAAAATGATCGCTGAATAAGGGGGTAAAGGCCACATCCGCCTGGGTACCTGGGTCGAAGGAGATTCCCAGTTCAATGCGCCCCTCGTGCACCTGCTCCACCAACTGCTCAGCAATAACCTCTTGCACGGTGATCGAAATTTCCGAAAAGCGCGAGCGAAAGGCCAGCAACACCTGCGGCAATGCAGTGCTGGCAAAGGATGGCATGGCGGCAATGGCCAGTCGGCCGCGCTTGAGGGCGAAGCGCTGATGGGCTTCGGCCATGACGTTATCCCAGTCGGCCAGCAAGCGCTGCACCTGAGGCAGCAGGTCGGCGCCCTCGGGGGTGAGCGCCACAGCGCGAGTGGAGCGCGCGAACAACAGGCCGCCCAACTCGGCCTCTAAGTTTTTCATGGCAATACTCAAGGCGGGCTGGCTCATGTGCACCAAGGCGGCCGCCTCGGCAAAGCTTTGCGTTTGCGCCACCGCCAGGAACGCACGCCATTGTTTAAGGGACACATTCATCCGATAACACCTCGGCGGAACCGTAGCCCGCCAATAAAAATTATTTAATAATACGTTAATAATTTAAACTGGATAAATATATCTTAACCCTGCATGCTAGCCCAATACAACAGACCCACTGGTCAGAGTTTGCCAGGGGAGCCGTCTACACTCACTCCACAAGGCACATAACACAGGAGTTTTACATGAGCGGATTTAACAAAGTGGTGCAGTCCTACGAAGCGGCCATGGCCGGGCTCACCGACAACATGACCATTATCGCAGGCGGTTTCGGCCTGTGCGGCATCCCCGAAAACCTGATCGCCCAAATCAAGAAGTCGGGCGTAAAAGGCCTGACCATTGTTTCCAACAACTGTGGTGTCGACGGTTTTGGCCTGGGCATTTTGCTGGAAGACCGCCAGATTAAAAAAATGGTGTCGTCCTACGTGGGTGAAAACGCGCTCTTTGAAAAGCAACTGCTGGCCGGCGAGCTGGAAGTGGAACTCACCCCCCAGGGCACCCTGGCCGAAAAAATGCGCGCCGGCGGCGCGGGTATTCCCGCCTTTTATACCGCCACGGGTTACGGCACGCCCGTAGGTGAAGGCAAAGAGGTGCGCGAATTTAACGGCCGTAAATACATTCTCGAAGAATCCATTACCGGCGATTTTGCCATCGTCAAAGCCTGGAAAGCCGACCGCTACGGCAACCTTGTATTCCGCCACACGGCCCAGAACTTCAACCCCATGGCGGCCACAGCCGGCAAGATTACCGTGGTTGAAGTGGAGGAAATTGTAGAGCCCGGCGAGCTGGACCCGGCCCAGATCCACACCCCAGGCATTTACGTCGATCGCGTGATCAAAGGCACCTTTGAAAAACGCATTGAACAACGCACCGTCCGCAGCGCATAAGGAGAATCACCATGGCTTTAACTCGTGAACAATTAGCGCAGCGCGTTGCACGCGAACTGCAAGACGGCTTCTACGTCAATCTGGGCATTGGTATTCCCACCTTGGTGGCCAACTATGTCCCCAAGGGCATGGAGGTCATGCTGCAATCTGAAAACGGTTTGCTGGGCATGGGCCCCTTTCCCACGGAAGACGAAATTGACGCCGACCTGATCAACGCCGGCAAGCAAACCGTAACCACAATTAAAGGCGCGTCTATTTTTAACAGCGCCGAATCCTTTGCCATGATCCGCGGCGGCCACGTCGACCTGACGGTACTGGGTGCCTTTGAAGTGGACGTACAAGGCAACATTGCCAGCTGGATGATTCCCGGAAAATTGGTGAAAGGCATGGGCGGCGCCATGGATTTAGTGGCCGGTGCCGACAATATTATCGTGACTATGACCCACGCCAGCAAGCACGGCGAATCCAAATTGCTCAAGCAATGCACCCTTCCGCTGACAGGCGCGGGTTGCATTAAAAAGGTGGTCACAGACCTGGCTTACATCGAAATTGCCGACAATAAGTTCTGGCTCAAAGAACGCGCTCCGGGAGTGAGCGTCGATGAGATCGTCAAACTCACCGCCGGTGAGCTGGTGATCCCTGAAGTGGTACCTGAAATGGAGTTCTAATGGGCGGGAAACCGCCACCCAATCTTTGTTTTTAACTGTAAATCGTTTTTTCAGTTCCGCACATTGGCAGCCTCTGGCTGCCTTTTTTTCACCGAATACAGAAATGTAACGTTGCACGCCCACTAGGGCAGCGTGCCCTGCCACATATCACTGCCGGTAAGCTTATAGAATTCGGTTAACTCATAGGACTCGCTCACAGGGCTAGCTCGCGAGCGCTTGCGCCTAAACCTTATCACGTCCAGCGCCCAACAAATCCTGCGTGCTTTTGTTAGCGGTACTATTCAATAGCGTTCAGCAACTCAATGTCGTTCAGCGACTGACAGCACTACATGCCCCACTCGCTGTTCAGACTCAACCAACTTGTGCCCCTTAACGGCATCCTCAAGGGGTAACACTCGATCTAACACAACCTGCACATCGCCCGCGGATACCATACCCAGCAAGTCTTGCAACTCTTCACGTGTTTCTCGCGCAAAACCGCAGTGCACTTGAATACCCCTGCCAGGGCGACCTAACAGACAGCGCAACATCGACACTAAGCGCGGATTACCCAAAAGATAACGGCCGCCCGGCTTTAATATCGACAACGCGGCACCGTAGGGCGTTGAAGGCACCATATCGAACACTATGTCGAAACGCTGCTGTGAGTCTGTGATCGTATCGCGGGTGTAATCGATGACGCGATCGGCGCCCAGTGTTTTTAACAACGCCAACTTATGCGGCGCATCCACGGCCGTTACCTCCGCGCCCAACAGTTTGGCGATCTGCAACGCATATACGCCGATACTCCCACCAGCGCCAATGATTAACAGCCGCTCGCCGGCCTGAATTTTTGCCAGGCGCATAAAGTGCAAAGCATTCAAACCACCCAAAAGCAGCGCAGCCGCTTTTTCAAAACTGAGGCCTGACGGTTTTAAAGCCAAGGTATTTGCGCAGGGTAAACACACATATTCAGCGCAGGCCCCCATGCGCAGGTTCGTCGTTCCCAGCACGGCGTCGCCCACGCGGAAATCCCGCGCGCCCTCGCCCAAAGCAGTCACCCGGCCCGAAAAATAGACACCCAAAATCTGTCGGCGCGGGCGCAAAAGACCCACCGCCAGGCGCAGTGGTAGCCAGAACCACTGAACGGAAAAGCGAAAGCTGCGCAGTTCGCAGTCTGTTTTGGTTACTTCCACCGCTTCTACACGCACCTGAATTTCACCGGCCGCAGGGCTGGGCCTGGGGCGCTGTGCCACCGACATCACGTCGGCAGCGCCATAACGTTCGTAGACAAGCGCTTTCATTTGAGCAACAGACATAACCTTTCCTCGTTAACAAGCTAGTGGAATTTCTGGCACCAGTTCGATGATCACTTTGCCGTGGTGCAGGCCGCTGCCAAACAACGCGAGCGCTTGTGAACATTGTTCCAGCGGAAAGCGATCGCCCAACACCGGCCTGAGAACGCCCTGCTCCCCGTATGCACTTAAAGTGGCTAAGCCTTGATTAGGTTTTAAGGCCAGAATAAGCAGGCGCTTCTTATTCGACCGGCGAAAAAACGGCGCAAAGAGCGCCAACAAAAGTAATTTACTGGTGGTACCGCCTGCGGTTACATAGCAACCTTCGGGGGCTAACGCACGCAGATAATGCCAAGGGCAGCGCGTGGAGCGAGCATCGACAATCAGGTCAAATTGCTCGCCGCGCTGCGTGAAATCCTGCTGCGTATAATCCAGTGCGGTATCGCATCCCAAATGCAATAGCAAGGCGCGCTTGCTACCATGATCAACGCCTACGATGCGCGCAGCGCCGGCATGGCGCAACAGTTGGACGCACATACTGCCCATACCACCACCTGCGCCATTAACCAACACGGTTTTGCCCCGCAGCGCTTGTTTATAGAGCGCAATACTTTGCAAGGCGAGCAGGCCCGCGTGGGGTAATGCCGCCGCTTGAGCGTGAGTGAATCCCGACGGTTGTAGTGCGATTGCCGACTCGGGCACGCAGCAGTACTCGGCAAACGCGCCAAATCCGGATTCGGACAAGTCGCCATACACCCGGTCGCCGCGCGCAAAGCGCGTCACACCCGCCCCGACTGCCACCACCACACCTGCCACGTCTGCACCAGGCACCCGCACGTTGGGTCGCAGAAAGCCGCACAGCATGCGAATATAGAAAGGACTGCCCCGCACCAGCGACCAGTCCCAATCGTTTACCGAACTTGCATGTACTTTAACCAGTACTTCGCCCGCATGCACCGTCGGTTGCACCAAGGTGTTTACGGCCAGGGCAGATGGCCCTTTGTAACCGGCCAGTACGGCTCCCTGCATTGGTTCTGTCATTATCGCTTCCTGCGTTGTGTAAGAAATTAACGCCTGGCATCGCCCGCAGCCAGTCGTCAGCTATGGCTCAGTCTGTTATACCCTGCAGCAGTATTTCAGTGGATGTATTTTCGATCAACTCCCATTTTTTCCCCTTGAACCGCAACAATAACGCCCGGTGCGCCGATTGCGAACACACGTCCTGCCGCCTAGGGTAGCTGGCTATCCAATCCAGCAGCATGGTCAAATTTGCATCCTGCGCCGCTTTGGATGCATATTTGTGGGGCTCCCATGGTCGCTGCAAGGCGTTGTGCTGACAGTGCGCCACCGGCATATTCAAGTAAATCATCGCGCTCGCCTTCGGCAACAGCAACTCAATTAAATCGCTATAACAGCCCTCAATGACCCAGTGGGGATGGGCCGAAATAAAAGCCTCTATCTCTGCCCAGGATTGCGCCAGCGGATTGCGCTCTGGCGGGGTACTGGCAGCCCAGGCCAGAGTATCCAAGTCCAGGTGCGCCAGGCCCAATCGTTGGCTGAGGTCTCGCGCCAAGGTAGATTTTCCCGACCCGGCGTTGCCGAACAAAATCCATTGGCGAGGCGCACCTTCGACACCTTGGGCTTGGCGATTTTTTACATTCATTTAGCGCATCCTAACATCAGAGTTCACTGCCAGAGGGGCGGCCCGCTACTGCAGAGTCAGCTACAGGCTAGCAGTGCCGATCGCGCATCGATCGAATGCCTCTACCAAAAAAGTGCCAATTCTAAATGGGATGTGCATCCACACTGCAGCCAAGTGCTCGAACTGGGCACCGGGCGCTCGACCGACAGGCACAGCGCCCTGCGCTAAATCGAGACACAACCCCAACTTTAGTCGCAATTCGAACCGCCCCTTTATATTAACGCTTTTGGCTGAATCCACATCCGGGGTAAAATCCAGCAACCCACCTCACTAACAGTAAAATAGACCTGCTGCGCTGAATAGCGCCTTCTCGCAGAGTCGGCAATTCGTCAAAAGGAATCCTTGACTGTGACCAAACCCGCGTACTTTTTATTTCAACCCGCCAATGATGACCCAAACGACCAATCCATGTTAATTGGTGCTCAATACGTCAAGCATGCATTTTTTGCCAACAATTCGCAGGGTCGAGAAAACTCACTCACCCACTTTACCCACATCGACAGCATGGGGGCGCTTTCCAGCTACGATCCCGCTGTATTGATTGTCTTTGGTCACGGCAACATGGGCGCCGGAATTGGCACCCACAAAACCCATTACGACGAGACAGCGCTGGTGCGCTTACTCTCCAGTAACGGGCTAAAAACAAAGCAAAAAAACCTTACTATCTACCTGTGGGCGTGCAACACCGGCGCTAAAACACCGGGCTCAGGTACATTTAGCCGTACCCGTGAGCCCTTCGCCAAGCGTTTTGCAAATAAATTGCATGCAGCGGGTTTCAGCGGTATTCGCGTCATTGGCGTGGCGGGCTTCATAGCTGGCAGCGGCTCATTTACCTCGCTTACCTATACAGACAGGCCCGTCATCGAGACCCCAAAAGTCCAACCTACTGATGCAAGCCGGCATATTTACTTTGATGTGGGCGCAACCGGCGTGGTGGCCGGCAATAATACCACCTGGAAATGTTCAGCCATGCCCGGCAATAAAGGCTGGAAAACGTCCAAAGTTTAACGATAGGTAATCCGTACAAGGCGGTCACCGCGAGCGATGCCTAACCGGTGATTGCCTCGGCCGCCGTTTCATCAGGGCCGCAATCTTTCCGATATACCATCCCGTAGCTAAAAAACGCCTGGGGCTTGTCTACCAACCCATCGCATATTGACCAGATGGCCTTCGGCTCGATTGACTGCACATATCACAGCCACAAAAAAGCCGGCAAGTTGCCGGCCTTTGATTCAAGTTAATAATTGCGCTACATGCGTTCAAATAGCGCCGCAATGCCCTGCCCGCCACCAATGCACATGGTTACCACTGCGTAGCGCGATTGGGTACGTTGTAATTCATACAACGCCTTGACTGTGATCACTGCACCGGTGGCGCCAATGGGGTGCCCCAATGAAATACCAGAACCATTGGGGTTGAGTTTGTCGGCCGGAATTTCTAAATCGCGCGCCACGGCAATGGCCTGCGCCGCGAAGGCTTCATTCACTTCCCAAACGTCGATATCCGCCACAGTCAATTTATGGGTGGCTAACAGCTTTTTAACGGCCGGCACTGGGCCAATACCCATGTACTTTGGTTCGACGCCGGCAAAACTGTAACCCACCAGGCGGGCCATAGGGGCTAATCCTTGTTTCTCTGCTTCTGAGCGCTCCATTAACACCATGGCCGCCGCCGCATCATTAAGGCCCGACGCGTTGCCGGCGGTCACAGTGCCATCCTTCTTAAACACTGGGCGCAACTTTGCCATTCCCTCTAACGACGCATCTGCGCGCACGTGCTCGTCGTGGGCAAAAGTCACCGTGCCTTTCCGCGTCGTTAATTCGATGGGCAGTATTTGTTCTTTAAAGCGCCCTTCGTCCGTAGCGCGCGCTGCGCGCTGGTGGCTTTCTACCGCCAGTGCATCTTGGTCTGCGCGGCTAATGCCCCATTTTTCTGCCACATTTTCTGCGGTGATGCCCATGTGCACATCGTTGATGGGGCAAGTGAGTGCGCCGGTCATGGCGTCCACCATGGCACCGTCGCCCATGCGGGCGCCAAAGCGCGCCTGTGGCAACCAATAGGGAACGCGGCTCATGGATTCGGCGCCACCGGTCACTGCAACGTCGCAATCGCCCAGTAATATCAATTGCGAGGCCGACACCAGCGCCTGTAAGCCGGAACCACATAGGCGGTTTACAGTGACCGCCGGCGTCGTTTCAGGCAGGCCGCCTTTAATGCCCGCCACGCGGCTCATGTACATATCTTTGCGGTCTGAATGAGTAACATTACCTATCACACAATGACCAACGGCTTCCGGTGCAATTCCCGCACGCTTGACGGCTTCGGCAACCACCTGACCCGCCAGCTCTGTGGGCGCAATATCTTTCAGGCTGCCACCGAAGGTTCCGATTGGCGTACGCACACCACTTAATACCACCACTTCACGCTGACTCATAAGTCACTCCAAACATTTAGTAAACGAACACTGATACCACTAGTTTGCCAAAGTAGAGCCCAAATAGACATGACAAGAATAGCCACTATCACGCAAAAAAATAGGCCCCACTTGAGACCTAAGAGATTATTCAAATCGAGAGTTATGCCACGCCTTGACTGCGTAAATAATCGTCGTAGTTGCCGTGAAAATCCACAATACCCGTGGGCGTGAGCTCAATGATCCGGGTGGCCAGGGACGAGACAAATTCACGGTCGTGACTCACGAACAGCAAGGTACCGGGATAGTTCTCCAGCGCCAAATTTAACGACTCGATGGACTCCATATCCAAATGGTTGGTGGGTTCGTCCAACAGCATGATATTTGGCTTTTGTAGCATTAATTTACCAAACAGCATACGCCCCTGCTCACCACCGGAAATGACATCGACGGTTTTATGAATATCGTGTTGGGAAAACAACAAGCGCCCGAGAGTACCACGGATTATTTGCTCATCATCGCCCTCGCGACCCCATTGCCCCATCCACTCCATGAGATTTTTAGGCTCGGCAAAGTCGCTGGCGTGGTCCTGAGCATAGTAACCAAGCGCGGCATTTTCCGACCATTTCACTCGGCCGCCGCTGGCGGGTTCGACGCCCACCAAACATTTTAACAGCGTCGATTTACCAATACCGTTGGGCCCAATAATCGCAATGCGCTCGCCAACCTCCACAGTGAGGTCTAAGCCGGAGAACAAAGTGTCTTCGTAGCGCTTACTCAGCCCTTCCACTTCCAGCGCCAAGCGATGCAGCTTTTTGTCCTGGTCAAAGCGAATGTAGGGGCTTTGACGGCTGGAGGGCTTAATCTCTTCGAGCTTTATTTTATCAATCTGGCGCGCGCGCGAGGTAGCTTGTTTAGACTTGGAGGCATTGGCCGAGAAGCGGCTTACAAAGGCCTTAAGATCGGCGATCTGGGCTTTTTTCTTGGCGTTTTCTGATTGCAAGCGCTCCATGGCTTGAGTGGCCGCCGTCATGTATTCATCGTAATTACCCGGGAACAACCGCAGCTCGCCGTAATCCAAGTCGGCCATATGCGTACACACACTGTTCAAGAAGTGGCGGTCGTGCGAGATAATTATCATGGTGCAATTGCGTTGGTTGAGTACCCCCTCCAACCACCGAATGGCATTGATATCCAAGTTGTTGGTGGGTTCGTCCAACAACAGGATATCGGGCTCTGAAAACAGAGCCTGCGCCAGCAGCACGCGCAATTTCCACCCAGGCGCCACTTCGCTCATCAAGCCGTAATGCTGCGCAACATCAATACCCACACCAATGAGTAACTCACCCGCGCGCGCCTCTGCGGTGTAACCATCCATTTCGGCGAATTCACTTTCCAACTCTGCGGCGCGAATACCGTCGGCCTCGGTCATCTCGGGATTGGCGTAAATGGCGTCGCGCTCGGACTTTACCGCCCACATTTCAGTGTGCCCCATAATCACAGTGTCAATTACCGAGAATTGCTCGTAGGCAAACTGGTCTTGCTTGAGTTTGCCGATCCGCTCGTTGGGATCTTTTGAAACATTGCCCGCCGAGGGTTCCAGATCGCCACCAAGAATTTTCATGAAGGTGGATTTTCCGCAACCATTGGCACCGATAAGCCCGTAGCGGTTGCCCTCGCCAAACTTTACAGAAACGTCTTCAAATAGGGGTTTTGCACCAAATTGCATGGTGATATTAGCGGTGGTCAGCACAGTATAATTCCGAGTTGGCGCAGTTGTACCAGCTCAATGGCCGGCGGGTGGCGCGGTAAAAAAGGCCGCGCATTATGTCATGGGCGAGCTGCGAACTAAACTGCACGCTCAGGCAGACTATCAAGACCTCGCGTTCGATAGCACAACGCTATACTAAGACTTCTCCCCATTCCTGGGTTCCAGCAAGCTAATCAACCGCCTTGGGTCGCACGTAATCTACAACACCGCCTACCATTTCGAGGGTCTAGAGCCAGACTTTAGCATTACGACTGAATGGTCGGCCCGCGACAAAAGTAAGGACAGTTCGCAATCCACCGCGCAAAGGGGTTAGATTTTGTCAGTTATAGGGTAAAATTTACGCATTCTGCGGCAACGAAAATAATAACGGTGCACCCCGCCGTTGGTGAGGCCCAATTATGGATGATCGCAATAAGCCCACGGCTGGTAATTCAGAGGGCGACGCACCCACTGTCGTAATGACGCGGGCACCCACCACAGATGAGGCCACCGTACTCGCGTCGCCAGCGCGCCGACCAGCAGATAGCACGGCGCTGCGCCCCCAATCTGCGCAGCCTGCAGCCGATGATCGCCATCAAACACTCAATCCTCTGACCAACCAATTACACGCGCCCTACACTAGCGGCGGCGAGGTCATTAAAGACCGCTTCATTATTGAGCAAGAGCTTGGGCAGGGCGGCATGGGCAGAGTCTGCCGCGCCGTAGATTTGCGCAAAGTAGAAGCCGATGACCAACAACCCTATGTAGCCATCAAGCTATTGTCCGCCGAGTTCGCTCAACATGCAGACGCCTTCAAGTCGCTGCAGCGCGAAGCGAAAAAAAGCCAGGCCCTGGCACATCCCAATATCATCACCGTGTACGACTTTGATCGCGACAACGACACGATTTTTATGACGATGGAGGTACTGGAAGGCTACCCGTTAGACGCCATCCTCAAAGGCAAAACCGACGTCATTCTGGACCGCAAAACCGCACTGAGGATCATTCGCCAAATTGCTCTCGCGCTAGAATACGCACACTCAAAAGGCATCGTGCATTCCGACTTAAAGCCGGGCAATATTTTTTACACCCACAGCGGCCAAGTGAAAGTACTGGATTTTGGTATTGCGCGCGCCATTAGCAGCGGCCGCTATACCGACAATTATGACGCTGGCGAGCTAAACGCCATTACACCAAAATACGCAAGTCTGGAAATGTTTGAGCGGCAACCGCCAGATCCACGCGACGATATCTACGCATTGGGTTTGATTGCCGCAGAGCTTTTGTGCCGAAAACATCCCTATCGCAACGAATTTGCCACGGAAGTCAAAGCTCACAATTTACAGCCTGAATTCGCAAACCTGCCCCACTTCATGTACGCCCAGTGGCTCGCAAAAGCTGTTCATGTAGATCGTGCAGCGCGAACTCAAAGTGCGAGCAAATTTCTATCGCAACTGAATTGGGCGGAACGAGGACCACAGCGTATAGCCATCGCAGGCGTTATTGTCGGGCTGCTTGTAGCTGTAAATGTTTTCATCATTGATGCCGTAGACCCGGCAATACCCTTGAAAGACCTACCTGTTGCACAACAACATGCCGTCCTTGACAACCTCGCCAACGCAGACAAAGCGCTAACGTTTCAGGACTATAACGGCGCGCTTCTATATCTGGAACGGGCTTACAAAATACACCCAAGTAACACCGACATCGAAGCCAAGGTAAAAAAAATACTGGCAGATTTTGAAATTAGCTACAAGGCCACGCAGGATATAGAACAAAAGAATTACCTGACACTACAACTTCAAGAAATTGGCAACTACGAATTCATCGCACAGCATAAGTCCTATAAAAAGCTAGCCAACACACTAATACAACAACAATAGCGCTCACCGCGAGGGAAAATTGATGACAGTCCTAATACCCAACCGCTCTACGTTACTATTGGCATTGAGCGCGCTTGCCGTCACCGCTTGCGCGGCCAATAGCCAATTAACAGCTAACGCGCAACCCGACCGGGCGGCGCGTATTGCCGAGTTACAGGTTGTGGATTGTTTATTGCCCGGCCAAATGCGTATGCTGGGTAATCGCAGTTATATGACCCCCCGAAGGCCCGCAGTACTCACCGCCGCCGAATGCCAAGTGCGCGGGGGAGAGTACGTCGCCTACGATCGTGCAGATTACAAAACGGCGCTCAACGTCTGGCTGCCAGCGGCAGAGCAAGGAGACGCAGAAGCACAGGTAAATGTCGGCGAAATATTCGAAAAAGGACTCGGCGCGGAGCCCAATTACGAAGCTGCCCTAATTTGGTATGAAAAAGCAGCCGAGCAGAACAATAAACGCGCACAATTCAACCTTGGCACACTTTACGAGCAGGGTCTTGGGGTCGCTCAAGACAAAGTAGCCGCCCTCTCCTGGTATCGGAAGGCCTGGGGCTTGCCCGAAGACAACATCGTATTTCAATCCACGGTTGCCAAGGCACAAGCAGAGCAAACGGCCGCGCTGAATAAAATAATTCGAAGCAAAGATCTACAAATTCAGGTGATGCAAAAACAGCTTTCTGAACTTGATCAAGCACTAAAACAAAAGAAAGACCAAAAGCTTTTGGCTCAAGTCGACGAGCTAAAAGCCATCGTCAGTCAACTTGAAAAAGAATCTACAGATGCAAAGCAGCAAAAGATCATCCTGCAAGCCAGGGCCGACAAGCTAGTGGTTCGCACCCCAACGGCAACCACAGGCTCTGGCATCACAGCAAAAGGCCACACAGAAACTCAAGGTAACGCCACAGCGGTAACTACGCAAAACATAAACTTCGGAAAATTTTACGCGCTGGTCATTGGCGTACAGAACTACGAAAAAATCAACAGCCTGGAAACGCCGATTAACGACATCAATGCCATCGCCGACTTGCTAGCAAGCCAATACAACTTTAGCGTAACAAAAGTCGTCAATGCCGACGACGTAGGCGTCATGGAGGCAATCAACAACATCAATGAACAACTGACTGAAAACGACAACCTACTGATTTTTTACGCGGGCCATGGGGCCCGGTTGGCATCCGGAGAAATTGAAGCCGGCTACTGGCTTCCCACCAATGCCGAGGCACCGCCGCGCGACACATTCTGGGTTGCCAATGAATTCGTAACCCGTCACTTAGCGCGTTTTAAAGCCAAGCGCGTGCTGGTGGTCGCTGACTCCTGTTATTCGGGCCTATTGTCTACTGCACCCGGCTTCCTAATGTTGGGCGACGACGGCAAATACACCCAGGAGTTTATTGCCTACAAAGCCGACAAGCGATCGCGCCTGTTGATGACTTCAGGTGGCGACAATCCCGTACTCGACAGCACCCAGTCGGGGCACTCCATATTTACGCGAGCTTTCTTACAGGCCCTGCGCAATAACAACGAGATCATGACTGCACCGCAGTTATTTATGAAGCTTAAATCTGAAGTAACAAAATCCGCCAAAGCGGTCAACTTTGATCAGTCACCCGAATACAAAACCATCAAGGGCGCAGGCCATGAAGTCGGCGATTTCTTCTTTATCCCGCAGGCCAAATCGTAAGCAATACCGACAAGGACATCACCTATGAACACCAAATTACACGCCCTCGCAGCCAGCTTCGCAACCCTGTGCGCAACTCCGGCTATGGCGGATCTCACGGACTTGACCGGCTTGTTTCAGTCAGAACTTGAAGAGCGCGCAGCCCTGTCAAATCAAACCGTGTACGACGAGTTAAAGGCCCAAGGCTGTAGTGACACAGAGCGCACCAGCGATGCGTTCTGCACAGGCACTACCTTTATTGTGTGGAAAAATGTGCGCGAACTGGTGCACACGGCCAATGAATTAACCGGTAACGGTCCAACACAATACAGTCTGGACACCGACCTGGAGGGATTGGGTTTTGCACTGCGCTGGACTGCAGGCGAGGAATTCTCCAGCCAGGAATCCATGACCGATAGCTTTACCGGCGGCCAATTAAGTAGCCTGTCCAATCGAATAACGGCCGTACGCAGTGGCGTGCGGGGTTTTACACTCAATGGTTTAAGCGCGAATAACGACGAGCAACTGGCGGCAGTTCAACCGCAATCAGGCCTTAGCGCCGGAGATCCCGCCAACAGTGCCGACGCCGCCTGGTCGCGCTGGGGCGGTTTTTTAAACGGCAGCTATAGCTATGGCGACGAGTCGCCAACGCAAAGGGAAAATGCCTACGATTTCGACGGCAGAGAGGTCAGTGCAGGACTTGACTATCGCGTCAACGCGCAATGGGTTGTCGGCGGTTTGGTGGGCTATCAGGATCAAGAAGTTGATTTTGATTCATCGCAAAGTATTGTCGACGGCGGCGTTCTTATGGACGGCTGGTCGCTGATGCCCTTTGTGCTCTATCAACGCGACGATTGGTATGCCACTGCGTCAACGGGCCTGCAAAGCATGGAATTTACCACCGAGCGCAGTATCCGCTACCCGTCGCTAAATCCCAATGTACCCAGTGTAAATACCGTCGCCACCAGCAGCAATCGCGCCCGCACGCTTACGGGCAGTATAAGTGGCGGTTACAGCTACCGTATTACCGACACCTGGACTCTGGAACCCTCCCTCTCGATAAACTATCAGCGCACGTCCATCAACGCCTACACCGAGCAGGATATCAAAGACGACGGTTTTAACTTTATAGTCGACAAGCAAAGCATTAAATCCTTGGAATCCGTGTTTGGCTTGAAATTGCAGTATCTGCTCAATAGCCAGTACGGTGTTTTCATGCCATTTATCGATGCACAGTTTTATGCGCAACACGAAACCGATGAGCGCTATATCAATGCCACTTACGCCAATGCGTCTAATGTTATTTCAGATAGTGCCCGCTTTTCGCTGCCCACCAATACGCCCGACAGCGACTACAAAATCTACGGTTTGGGTGTGGCCGCGGTATTGCGTGGCGCAAGTCAGGCAACTTTAGACGCCCCGGCCAGTGGCGGCATCCAAGGATTTATACAATTGCGACAGGTAGTAGACGTGGGAAATTTTAGCCAACGCATGATCACCGGTGGATTAAGGTACGAATTCTAACACGCCGTCCCAACCCACTTAACCAATACAAGGAAGCAACCCGTGAACACAATTGCGCAGCGACCCCTATTCCTACGGTTTCAATTAACTTTGCTCTTGCCGATGTTAATTGTGTTTGTTGCCAGTTGTGGCGGTGGCAGTTACACCGATAAGCAAGATGACAAACAGCCGCCAGTCGCCGTCGCCAGCGCCCTGGCGCTGCCCACCACGGGTAGCGCAAAACGCTATCAGGCGCGCGCCAATACGCAAATTCTGCTTACGGGTAAAGACAGCTACAGTAATTACGCGCCTATTTTAAGTTATCAATGGGAGCAATTAGATGGCAGTAATCTCACGCTGATAGAACGTACGTCTAACGCCGTCGCCATTGATCTGCCCGCCAGCGATAGCGCAATCGAATACCGGTTTCAGCTCACTGTGACGGACGCCAATGGCAAGTCTGACCGCGACCAAATTAGTGTAAGCACCGTATCCGTAAACGATGCCGACCGCTTCCTGTCTCATCCTAATACGCCCAACAATAGGCTCACGTTATTGGCGGCACTCGACGAGAGCGCTGAGACCGGCGATGCCCCACAACCGATTGGCCTGACCGTCACCACCACGGCTCACTGGCTAAACAGACTAGATGTCATGGACAGCATGGTGGTGGACACGCAATATTTGACGGCGGAATTTCCCGCAAACTTTGCGCCAGACACCGATTACGATCCACTTACCGATCCGAGAAATCCGTTGTTACAAGCGCTTCTTCCGCTTTTAAATATCGACGATATCAATCAGCATTTTGAGTCAAGCCAACGCGAGCGCCGCTTGGACGCCCACCAAATTGGAACCGCCTACCTCACTCTCACACTGGCGGTTGATGGCACGCCCAGTGTGGATTTTGATGTGCTGGCACTGGATACCGCAGGCGATCAAATTGAAACAGCACCCCTCGTCGCCGACGCTGGCGCGGTACGAGTGAGTGCGCGAGCCCTGCCCGCTCAATCTTCCGCAACAGTGCGCAGAAGCAGTCAATTAATAGACACCGCCAACCGTGTGTTTTCCGTCGATATTTCAATGGACAAACTGCGCGCCGCGCTCGGCCTGGAAAACGCAATATCCGCAAATAATTACTATGCGCTTCTCGATCCAAGCGGCCAATTTTCCAGCTTCAATGCCTGGCGCCAGTATGCAGGGTTTACCGATGCAGAGGGCAATACGGTGACCGACCCATTCATCAGCCACGCGCTTTACTTGAATAATTACGATTTAGGTTTTGGGCGCGACATGTGGCTGCGCAAAGATGAACAGGGCAATGTTTACAGCTACGTCACCAATTACCCCAGCGTAGAGGCTGCGCTGGAAGGCCGCCTTGATTTCGCCATCGTGGCCATGGAGTACAGCGACAATCCAGACCCTGATGGCGAAAACGGCAAAATCGTAAAATTTTATGCCTTTGTGCCCGACGAGCGCACAGGTGACTACCTAAGGGTAAACAGCATGAATTTTGATGGCCGGGGAGAAAAATATTTGCCCGGCGTGTGCACTGCTTGCCACCAAAGCTACCAGGAGGGTTCACAATTTACGCAGTTATCAGATGCAGACCTCGACGCCACATTCATGCCCTGGGATTTGGACTCCTTCTTATTTGCTCATGCAGAAAATGCCGCCCACATAGAGCCGACACTGCAAGCCGAAAACTTTAGCGCCGCGCGCTTGCAACAAAACAGCAGAGAAACTCTGGAACCTGCCATTCGCGCGCTGAACCTGGGCGCACTGGCCACCTATAAAGACAATCCCGAGCGCCATGCTGCAGCTATTCAATTAATTCACGGCTGGTATGGCGACGACGAGCTGGAGCTACCCGTTGACGAGCTGCCTGAGCAACCCTTTAACGGCAATTATGTTCAGCCTGGCTGGCAAGCTGAGCCGGAACTCTACCATCAGGTATTCGCCAGAAATTGCCGCATCTGCCACGTGCAGCTGGCAGAAGCGGAGACCAACTTTGATACCTACGACGAATTTATCGGCAGCGACAAATTACTCAGCTACGTATTTGACCAAGGCGTTATGCCCATGGCGCGGCTCACCATGGATCGATTCTGGAGCGGCGACAACAGCAGTGCCGAACAATTGCGCAACCATTTAGAGGGGTTGGGCGAAACACCGACAGCCAGCCCCGGCGCTCCCAGTGCCGAATTTACTGCCAGTTCGACAAGTCCCGTCATTGGCGAACCACTGCAACTGACGGCGTCGACCAATCATTACAATCAAACCTACCAGTGGACCTTAACACCGCCCACCAATTCTGCTGCCGTACTCGCCAGTTCCCAAGGCCTGCGCACCAGCTTTACGCCCGACCAGCCGGGCACCGAATACACGCTGTCGCTGACAACCACCAATGCGTTCGGCGCGCAGGCAAACAGCCAACAAACTATCACCAGCGCCGACCGCGCGCCCCAGGCTCCCTGCCTAAGCGCCGATACCAGCGGGCTAACGGAGGCGGGCGCCCTGAGTGAAATTGCGGTAGTCAGCCTGTTAACTAGCGCGCAGCTGGGCGATGGCGGCGTCACCCTTGCCACCGTCAATAACGGCAGCCTAGGCAACGTGACTGTAGATGACGATCGACAACGTATTCACTACCAGCTGAATGACCCCTTTGTCCGGGGTGTCGATACCATCAGTTACCAGCTCACGGACGTCAACGGCAGCGTGTCTACCACAGCCCCCAGCTGCACCAGCGCGCCCGAGCCCGGTTTTGGCCACATCACCATTGACAGCCGCAACGAGGGCACATTGGCGCCGTCTGGCTTGATGGCCGCACCAGACGCAATCAACAACAGTTATGCAATCAACCTGAGCTGGGATGCACCCACCGATATTACCCCCACAGGCTATCGCATTTACCGCGATGACATACACCTCAGCGACACCACTAACACCAGCTTCACCGACAGCCCGCTACCGGAAGACAGCAGTTTTAATTATGTGGTCAGCACACTGTTTAACAGCTTTGAGTCCAATCCGTCGGCAGCTGCCAGCGCTCAAACGCTGGCGTTAACACCAGCAAATCTGGTGGGCGACAACAGCGTGTTCGGTCAAATCACGCTCAGTTGGGAGGCCCCCGCAGCTATTGGTAATCCCATCACTTACTCCCTGTACCGCGCCAATAATGGAGCCGAAATAACACTCGCGAGTTTAATCGCAGGCACCGGCCCCTACATAGACACCAGCGTTGAAGCCGGGAAAGCTTACGAATATACGGTTACCGCTACCGATAGCTCGGGCCAAGAATCCGGGCGCTCAAATGTGGTCAGCAATACGGCCAAGCCGCTACCACCCACAAGCCCAACGGCCACCACCATCAGTGGTACACAAATTAATTTGAATTGGGATGCCGTAGCCGATGCAAGCGAGTACAAAATTTATCGCAAGCTCAGCAGCCAAAGTAACGCCAGCTACGTACAGATTGCCGCGCCCGGCACCAATAGCTACAGCGTGACCACGGGTCTGAGCGCCGGTAATGGCTACGATTTCCGCATTGGCGCAACCGTCAACGGCGAAGATTCCATCACCTACGCCACTGTCAGTGCCACAACCCAGCCCAATGCGCCGACAAATTTGGCTGTGGCGCCCAATACCAGCGGCAATCGGTACACCGAAACGCGCTTGACGTGGACGGCTAGCACAGGCGATAGCATCAGCGGTTACAACGTGTATCGCAGCGGCGGATTAATTGCGAGCGGTGTAGCCGGCACCAGCTTTGTGGATACCGGGCGAGCCAGCGGCACCCTGTACAGTTACACCTTGCGAGCCGTAGCAGGTGGCCACACATCGGCCGCCACGAGCACAGCGACCGGCGCCACCTACCCCGCCGTGCCCTCGCCATCGGCCACGCGCATTCCGGCGAGCACCGACGCTAGCGCCCACGATACCCTGCGCATCAGCTGGCCGCGCGTCACCGGCGATAGTGTCACCTACGAAATCAGCGCCAGTGGCTCACGTATTATTGGCGGTAGCGCGGCGGCCTCCGCCGGGCCATTTAGCTTTTCAGACGCCAGCAGCACCGTGCAATACGACCTGGAATCACTCACCAGTTACAGCGACTACACTGTGACAGTGAAAGCCACTGCCAATGGCCTGACCTCCACTAACACCGTCGATGAACCCACGGGCGCCTCGTTCAGTAATGACATTCTCACGGGCCCAGCCGTACGTGTGGGTTGCCGCACAAGTGGCTGTCACGACGGCGAAAGCGATGCCGCACTGCGCACGCGCTTCACTTACAGCTGCGTTGAAACTAACAACCTGCCAGGCTGTAACGTCGCTATGGCGGGCCGCTCCTTTAATGACGATGAAGAGCCGTTGGTGCTAATTTGGAATGCCAGCCAATATGACTAGGTTGCACGCGGATTGCGATAACTGCCTTGGCTGTAACTAGCTGCCCCGCTCCGGCGCAGCCAAACCTGCGCAGTTGCTTGCGGCGCCATTTGTTCGTGGCATGTACGACTCTGCTCGCGGCCTGTAGCCCATTGACACCGGAGCGCGATCGCTTAGCGCTGGCAGCAGCGGCCCACGAGCGCGCCCAGGCTGCGCACTGGCTTAGCCGCGAGCTGCCAACGCGCGACTTTATTCTGCAGAGCTTTCACAGCTCGCCGCGCGCGCGTCACACACAGCCGCCCTACGCGCCACTGCAATTGACTGTGTTTATCGAGGGCGACGGTCGCGCCTGGGATACGCGCACCAGCCCTTCGCGCAACCCTACCCCCCATCGGTCACAGGCGTTGGCCCTTGCCTTGGCACACCCACAGCAACCCGCAGCCTACTTGGCCAGGCCCTGCCAGTATTTACCGCTCGCAAGCCAACCCCAGTGCACACCGCAAACTTGGACGCAGCAGCGTTTTTCAGACAGCGCAGTACGCAATCTGAACGACGCTATAGACAACCTTAAAACGTTATTTCAGGCGGACACGCTGCACCTGGTGGGCTTTTCCGGCGGCGGCGTATTGGCCGCCTTGCTCGCCGCTCGGCGCGCTGACGTCGCTCGGCTTACTACCTTGGCGGCGCCCTTAGACCTGGCCGCCTGGACCAGATTGCACCAGGTCAGCGCAATGCCCCACGCCATCAATCCCGCCGACGTCCGCGCACAGCTTGACGGTGTTAATCAACTGCACCTGGCTGGCACCGAAGATCGCATAGTGCCACCAACGCTGGTGCAACATTTTGTGCAAGGGTTCAATAAGGAAAGTCGCGAGACTGGCAGGGTGCGCTTTAAGCAAGTAGCCGGGGTCGACCACCATTGCTGTTGGGTCCAACACTGGCCAGCCGTGTTAAGCGACGAAGCGCAGAAAAATAAATAATGGGAAAAATTGGCGCTAAAGGAAGTGAATTTAAACCACGTCCAGCCAGTCGAAACCCTGATCCTGACAGGCGTAAATGACCTGCGCAGCCGGGGCCACAACCGGCGCCAAGACCTGTTGCGCCACCTCGAGGGAATTATTCTGCTGACTGATGTGTGCCACCACCAAATGCTGCAACCGCGCCACGTCAAAGTGCGCCAGAAAGCCCGCACTTTGTTGGTTACTAAGGTGCCCCCAAGGTCCGCCAACCCGTTGCTTTAGCGATTGTGGGTAGCTCCCATAGGCCAGCATCACCGGATCGTGATTCGCCTCCAGCACCAAGGCATCACAGTGCTGGTAACTGTCTTGAACATGGGCCGTAATCATCCCCAAATCGGTGAGAATACCCAGGGTTTTGCCCGCCGCCGCAATCACAAATTGCGCCGGCTCGCGAGCATCGTGTGGCACGGCTACCGGCTGCACGTGAAAGGGGCCTAATTCAAACGCTTGGTAGCCCTCTATCAATCGCACCTCCGGCAATTTCCCAAGGTCTTTGGCTTTGAATGTACCGGGGGTAATGTACACAGGCAGATTATATTTGCGCGCAAGCGCCGGCACGCCGCGCAAGTGATCGCCGTGCTCGTGGGTAACCAGCACCGCAGACAGCTGTGCCGGTGTCTTACCCAGGCGCGCCAAGCGCGCCACTGTGTCTTTTACCGAAAAACCGCAGTCGATCAACAGTGTGTGCCCGTCGCACTCCACCAGCGTGCCATTGCCCTTGCTACCACTGCCAAGGGAGGCAAATCGCATCAGATCAAATTCCGGCGAATGATATTAAGCTTTTCTTTTGCATCGCGATTTTTTAAACGCTTGCCATAGGCATCGCGAATGCGAATATCCACCTGCTCATCGGTACCGCGCACCACTATTAAATAGCCCGGCGCTTCCTTGAGTGCACGCCCTTGGTTAGCCAGATCGATGCTTTCGAAAATAGCGCGATTGTGGGCCGAGTCATCCAGCTGCAGATGCGTCAAAATATCGGTTAGCGAGTAAGGCGTTGTGGGCACTTCCGGTTCATCGCTGGAGAACAGCGAAGAAAACCAGCCCCGCTCTTCAGGATCGACCGGCTGCTGCCAATCGACGTAAAAAATACCTAAATCCAGATCGGAGGCAAAGGTGGTATAGCCCTCTTGGCGCAGTGCGTGAGCGATGGTGGCACGGGCGCGCTCGTAAGTTAACGCCATGCGTAATACCGGCTCGCCGTCCACCGTCTTCACCGAGATTTTCGGCCCGCCGCCAATGCCTTGGGCCAGCAGCGACGTTGCGCCATTGCTGGCCTCACTCGCGAGCGTAGCAGCCAGCTCATCCAGCATCCACGATTCGCGCTCGGGATTTACCGACAGTTCAGGCCAAGGCGCGTCAAAACTAGCCGCTTCACCCGTTGCCGCCGACAGGTGCCGAATGTGAATTTCCGTGGAATCAGGTTGTACCCCCTGCTCCACAAATATGCGATAGCGATCGCGGGTTTCTGGCGAGTCTTTAAATTGCAACCAGGCGGTGTCTATGGTGCCCGCCACGGCGTCGGCGTCGGCCAGCTGAATCTTATTGGCCGCCAGGAAATTGCGCGTGCGAGGCCACACTTCGCTGGGTGGCGAATTCACCAGAATCCAGCGGCGCGCGCCCAACTTCTGGATTTTCACACTTTCGGAAAAGTTATTAGCCGCCAATGGCTGTGGTCGGGGAGCCTCAAACTCTTCGGTAATATCGAAGTCGTCCGATTGCACCTGTGGCACCACGTACAACTGATCCAGCGATGTGGTCTTAAGTTTTTCGGGCACAACAATGGGCTGAATGGGTTCGGCGTGCAAATAATCGTTGCCGCGGTCGCGGAAATCGCTGCCCAACCAGCTGCAACCACTTGCGGCAAGGGTCAGCGGTAAAACGGCCAGCGTACGCCAGGTTATTATTGGTTTTATCATGCAAATCTCTTTGGGTTAAACAGTACCGGCCTAGCCGGCACAGGGAAATTACACCAGATCAGCGCTTGCCAACGCGTCTTTGACCTGCTGATGGTACTTTTCTGACAGCGGCGTCAGCGGCAAACGAATGCCCGACGGCATGCGGCCCAGCGCAGTCACCGCCCATTTGACGGGTATTGGGTTCGATTCCACAAACATTGCTTGATGGACCGGCATCAGTCGCGCGTTAATGGCGCGCGCCTCTTCGACCTTGCCAGCGATGGCAAGTTCACACATTTGCGACACCAGCTTCGGCGCCACATTGGCCGTTACGCTGATATTGCCTTTGCCGCCAGCCAATAGCAGCTCTACCGCCGTCTCGTCATCGCCGGAGTAAATTAAAAAATCGGCCGGGGCTTTGTCGATCAACAAGCGGGCCCGTACTAAATCGCCCGTGGCCTCTTTGATGCCAATGATGTTGGTCTGATCACACAGGCGCAATACTGTTTCAGGCAGCATATCCACACCCGTGCGACCTGGGACGTTGTACAAAATTTGCGGGATGTCTACCGCTTCGGCCAAGTGCTTAAAGTGCTGGTACAGGCCTTCCTGGGTGGGTTTGTTATAGTAGGGCGTCACCAGCAGACAGGCATCGGCGCCCGCGCTTTTTGCGCGCTCGGTTAGCTCAACGGCTTCGCGGGTCGAATTGGCGCCGGTACCGGCGATTACTGGCACCCGTCCCGCCACCTGTTTAACCACCGCCGTAATCACGGCCAGGTGCTCATCGACATCCAATGTAGCCGATTCACCGGTCGTGCCCACCGCTACAATGGCGTGTGTGCCCTCGGCAATATGCCATTCTACTAACTCGCGCAAACTGTCCCAGTCCAGCGCTCCATCCGCCGTCATTGGGGTCACCAGTGCGACCATACTACCTTGCAACATGACTCACTCCGTATAGGTTCGCCCATCTGCGCGGGCGTAGCAGATTGACGTCACCACCACTTGGCGGTGCGTCTTTCTTTTTGGTTTATTTGTTGTTCTGGGTAAACGCCAGCATGCGATTAAGGGGCAACATAGCGCGCTCGCCCAAGGCGCGATCCACAAAAATCTCATTGCCACCTGTCTCGAGGCTATGGGCCAGGTTATCCAAGCCGTTCATGGCCATCCAAGGGCAGTTGGCGCAGCTTCTACAGGTTGCACCGGTACCCGCCGTGGGGGCGATATGAAAGGTTTTGTCGGGGCAAAGCTGCTGCATTTTGTAAAAAATGCCTTGGTCCGTGGCCACGATAAAGGCCTGATTCGGCAAGGTCTGAGCCGCTTTGATCAGCTGTGAGGTAGAGCCCACCACGTCGGCCAGCGCCACCACTGCCTCGGGTGACTCGGGGTGTACCAGCACGGCGGCCTCGGGATAACGGCGCACTAAATCTTGAACACCTTGCGCCTTAAATTCTTCGTGAACGATGCAAGCGCCATCCCAGAGCAGCACATCGGCACCGGTTTGCTTTTGCACGTAGCCACCCAGGTGTTTATCGGGTGCCCAGATGATTTTTTGGCCCTGCGCATCCAGGTGTGCCACCACGTCTAGCGCAATGCTTGAGGTGACCACCCAGTCAGCGCGCGCTTTGACTGCCGCCGAAGTGTTGGCGTACACCACCACCGTGCGATCTGGGTGAGCGTCGCAAAAGGCGGCAAAGGTGTCTTCGGGACAGCCTATGTCTAAGGAGCAGGTCGCTTCGAGCGTGGGCATGAGCACCCGCTTTTCCGGCGTCAGAATTTTTGCGGTTTCACCCATGAATTTAACGCCCGCCACCAGCAGCGTTGTGGCGGGATGACGACTGCCAAATCGCGCCATTTCCAGCGAATCGGCCACACAACCGCCGGTTTCCTCAGCCAGTGCTTGAATCAGCGGATCTGTGTAGTAGTGGGCCACAATGACAGCATTTTCTCGGGCCAACAGCGACTTAATCCGAGCTTTGGCCTCGGCAATCTGCGCTTCGGTTTTTTGCGTCGCCGGCTCACTGGCCAAATGCGCCTGAACAAGCTCGCGGTCTAATACTTCGGTCATAGCAATCTCAACGTGCGGGTAGCCGGCGGATTCTACCACAGGTTGGGCCGCTGCGAGGGCTAATCCCAGGCATAAAAAAACCGCCGGTAAAGGCGGTTTTTTTACTGTGTTAACCCCGGCAAACTGCCCGATCAACACCCGAATATGGTGGGTCGTGCGCGACTCGAACGCGCGACCAATTGGTTAAAAGCCAACTGCTCTACCGACTGAGCTAACGACCCGTAAACGGAGGTGAACATCACTGCCAGCAATCACTGCCAGCGACCTTCTTAAATAAGTGGTGGGTCGTGCGCGACTCGAACGCGCGACCAATTGGTTAAAAGCCAACTGCTCTACCGACTGAGCTAACGACCCCCTGAAGGAGGCGCATATAGTACTGATTTAATTAGAAAAGACAAGTAAATATTGGGGTTTTTTCTGGTCAAAAAATCAGCGATTTCAGACGTATAACGTGGCGTCAGGCAGGCCCGCGGCCTCAAATCCCGCCCGCCGCAACCGGCAGCTGTCGCACTTACCGCAGGCCAAGCCAGCCTCGGTTGCCTGATAACAGGATACTGTCAGCCGGTAGTCAACACCCAGCGCGGTACCCGCTTTGACGATATCGGCCTTACTCAGATCGATAAGCGGCGTGTGGATGCGCAACCCCCGCCCTTCGATGCCCGCCTTAGTGGCCAGATTCGCCATGGTCTCAAAGGCCTCGATAAAGGCCGGCCGGCAGTCTGGATAGCCGCTGTAATCCACCGCATTCACGCCAATAAAAATGTCACCGGCCTCGAGCACCTCGGCCCAACCCAAAGCAATGGACAGGAACACCGTATTGCGCGCCGGTACGTAGGTGACGGGGATACCGCTGGTTTCCTCCTCGGGCACATCGATGGCGGCGTCGGTAAGCGCCGACCCGCCAATGGTGCGCAAATCCAACTGCACCACCTTGTGCATTGCAACACCCAGGGCTTCAGCGGTGCGCGCCGCGGCGTGGAGCTCCGCCCGGTGGCGCTGACCATAATCAAAACTTAACGCAAACACCTCATAGCCCTGCGCCTGCGCCATGGCCACTACAGTGGTGGAATCCAGACCACCGGATACCAATACCACGGCCCGCTGTTTCGTCATACTTACCTCTTAATCTGTGTATTCTGGCTCAAGGGCACCGGCGCGCTGGCAGCCAAGCACCGGTTCGGCTCAAAGCACGCCACCGAACGGGGCCACACCGAGTGCTTGTAAAAAAGCACATCTAAGCGCCCTTCAGCCCGCATTTGTGCCAGTGCCTGCTTCAACCCAGACACCCAGGGCGCCATGGCCTTGTGGCGAGTCACATACAAGTCCGCGCGCGTAACTCCCACCTGCAGCGCCATCTTGAGGGAGCTTGCGGGAATACCGGTTAAATACAAACCGTAAGCCAGGGCCTGCTCGGTGGCCACCATAACGTCGATACGATCGATAGTGAGCATCCGCAAGCCCTGCTCTGGCGACGTGACTGGCACATGCTCAAACAGGCTGTTGCTGTCAAAGGCCTCGCCGTACTTGGAACCGCGCACATAACCCACGCGCAGACCGGCAAAGTCCTCTAGGCGCTGGTAGTCCGGCGCCGAGGCCGGCACTAGCGCAACCACGGCAATGGTCACTGCTTCGCCCAGCGATACACCCACCTCTTCCGCCTGTGGGCTGACAAACATCACGCCGATATCGGCATTACCGCTGGCCAGGTCGTGAATCACTCTCGGGTAGGGTGACAACTTAGTGCCGAAGCTCAGCCCCGAACGGGCGGCCAATTCACGCTGAAAATTAAGCAGCAAACCCGTGGGTTGACCGGCGTCGTTGCGCATGCCCCAAGGCGCCACAGCCGCGGTGGCGGCAATCACCTCCTGCGCCTGGGCACGCACTACCCCGGCCCCGCACACAGCCAAGCACAATAACCAACACAGCAATGACCAGCGCAATTCAGTGACCAGGTGCATCTCCCCAGAGTAGCTTGTGCAACTGCAATTGAAAACGCACGGGCAATCCCGAGGCAATCACCCAGTCAGCGAGATCGGCTGGACGCACTTGCTCAAAGGACGGCGAGAACAAGACGTCCCCTACCCGACTGCAGAGTTCGAGCTCGTCCACCTTAAAACATGCCCAATCAAAATCGTTGCGATCGCAGATCACAAATTTGATTTGATCCTGGTCAGTCAGGTGTGGAATGTTTTCCCACAGATTGCGGTGCGATTCACCAGAGGCCGGGGTTTTAAGGTCGACGACGCGACTCACCCGCGCATCCACCTGGCTAACATCCAATGCGCCGCTGGTCTCCAAGGACACTGCATAGCCAGCATCACAGAGCGCGGTTAACAGGGGCAAACAATTCGCCTGGGCCAGGGGCTCGCCGCCCGTTACGCAAACGTGGTGCGCGCCGAAACTCGCTACATCTGTCAGAATTTCGTCCAGTGTGCGCCGCTCGCCGCCGTGGAAGGCATAGGCCGAATCGCAGTAATGGCAGCGCAGGGGGCACCCGGTCAGACGCACAAACACCGTCGGCAAGCCAATGGTCCTCGCCTCGCCCTGCAGAGAGTGAAAAATCTCGGTGATTTTGAGGTTGAGCTGGGCCATGCTGCTGTCCGCACTGAAAAACCGGCAATCTTACGCAAATCCGCCTCGGCATGCGAGCCCTGACCCACCGGCCACCAAGCGAGGGGCCGCCGGGATGCGAAAGGGCCCTGAACGGCCTTGGTAGGATACTAGGCGGATTGCGCCGGACCCAAGCCCCTAGAAATTCTGCGCCAAATAATCTTTTGCCAGGCGCGCCGCGTCGGCATTGCTATTAGCCACCTGCTGAAGCAGGGTTTTAGCGGCCGCTTTTTCACCCAACTGGAACAGGACGGTCCCCAACTTGAATTTGGCGTCTGGCGCCTTGCGATCCGCCGGAAATTCTTTAGTAACGCGCTCAAACCAGCCGCGCGCCTCTTTGAGTTTGCCTTCCACTAAGGCAATTTCGCCCAACCAGTACAGGCTATTTGCCGCATACTGACCATCGGGAAACTGTTCCAAATACTGCTTAAAGCCCAGGCTGGCACCGGCCAGGTCCCGCTGGCGCAACTGTGCATAGGCGGCCTTATAGGCGGCGCCATCGTCGGCATTGGCAGCGGGAATCACCACGTCGTTTACCGCTTTAGTACCACCTGCCCCGCCCGCAATTGCACTGATGCGGCGATCCAGGTCCATGTAGTCATCCTGGCGCTGCTGCTTCAGTCTATTGAGCTCAAAGGCTTGCTCCTCCACCAAACCGCGCAACTCCAGCACTTCCTGCTGCAGTGCCTGCAACCGAAAATACATGTCGGTTTGCTGTGTCGTCGCCGGCGCTGCGGTCTGGCCAGTGGGTGTCGCCTGCGCCGCCGGGCGGGCTTCCACCACCGTCACCTGGGCTTGCGCCACTGCAGTCAACGCCAAATAAACAGCAACACCCGACACAAGCTTAACATTCATACGCTTTTCTCTTACCTATCTAAAATTGCGGTAGTCAGCACCACGCGGAAGGCAGTTAACTGCCCGCTACTGGTGAGCCGATAATCAGGCCAATAAGTAACCAGACCAAGAAGCCTAATCCAGTGGTGCGGCGCGCCAGCAATTGCCGGCCACTTGGCCACCCACGGCATAGCAGCAGTATCTCATACAGAGGTACCAAACATGGGCACCGATTACGGAACACGCAATATACGCCGAGCTAGCCCTAAAATGCAAAAAGGCCGGATAAACCGGCCTTTTTGTGCAGAGCAGTAACGCTTACTTAACTTCGGCGCGACGGTTTTGGCCGTAGGCGCTTTCGTTGCTGCCCATGGCTGCAGGGCGCTCTTCGCCGTAGCTAACCACTTCTAACAAAGAAGCATTAACACCTTGCAGCACCAGGAAGTCGCGAACGGCGTTTGCACGACGCTCACCCAGAGCCATGTTGTACTCGCGTGAACCGCGCTCATCGGTGTGACCTTCGATGCGCACGTTGCGTGGGGTATCCTTCAAACGCATCGCGTGCTTGGTCAGCTCGGCGCGCGCACCTGGCTTCAGCGTAGATTCGTCGAAGTCGAAGTAGAATACAGTTTCCAGTACTTCTACTGGCGCCGGCTCTACCTTCTGAACAGGCTCTTGTACTACTGGTTGCGCGTTGGCATTTGCATCCGCATCGTCTTTTTTAGCGTTGCTGCTACAGCCAGCGACTAACGCCAAAACGATTGCCAGACCCATACCACGCTTGATTGTTTGAAAAGTCATATCTCACTCCACTTTGGATTTGAGGTTTTAGTCGAAAAAGGGTGACCAAGCTGGCTCCCGAACATCTCCCTGTTTGGACGGCAATCTAAACTTCACACCGGCATCGAGGGACACAGCAGCCAAAATGCCTTTGCCCTGATAGCGTGTCGCGTACATCAGCATAGCACCGTTAGGTGCAATACTTGGCGACTCGTCCAAGTAGGTCTCTGTCAAAACTCGCAGATCACCACTTTGAATGTCTTGAGTAGCGATATGAAATACACCGTTGGAACGGTGCACCATGACCAAACTCTTTCCATCAGGGGAAACACGCGCCCTGGCGTTGTAATCGCCGGCAAAGGTTAAGCGTTCTACTATGCCGGTTGCAAGTGTTACTTTGTAAATTTGTGGCTTTCCACCCCGATTAGACGTAAAAACCAGTGCTTTGCCATCCGGCGTCCAGCTTGGCTCGGTATCGATGGCAAAATGTTGGGTAACGCGCGTCAATTGGCGCGTCGCCAAGTGCAAAGTATAGAGCTCGGGATTGCCATCTTTAGACAACACCAGTGCCAATCTATCGCCCTCGGGCGAGAAAGCCGGCGCACCATTCAAGCCCTTGAAATTGGTCACCTGCTGGCGCTGCGCCGTAGCCAACTCCTGCACAAAAATAGCGGCGCGCCCCGTCTCAAAGGATACATACGCGATGCGCTTGCCGTCGGCCGACCAGGTGGGCGACATCAGCGGGTGCTTGGACTCCAACAACAAACGCGGCCGGGCCCCGTCGGCATCGGCCAACATCAGGCGAAAACGATCGTTGGCGTTGCCCTGCTGAAAGGCCTCCACATACAACACTTGGGTGGAAAAGGCGCCGCGGATACCGGTGACCTTTTCGTACACCTCGTCACTAATGAAGTGCGCCAAGTCGCGCAGTTGGGATTCGCTGCCGGCCACGGTTTTCCGGAACAGCTTGCGCTGCCCCAAGATATCGAACAACTCAAACGTTACCGTATAGCGGCCACCCACCTCCTGGATGTCGCCGGTCACCAGAAATTCGGTACCCAGAATACGCCAGTCGCGAAAGATGACTTCGGCCTCGGTACGGGGAAACGCCAACATGTCTTTCACGGGTACCGAGCGAAACTGACCGCTCAATGTCAGGTCGGCACGGACGATACCGGGGATGTCCTCCGGTAAACCACGCGCGCCAGACCAGCCAAAGGGCACAATGCCGATTACCGTCGGATTATCGACGCCCTGGGTAATTTCTATGGTGAGATCAGCCTGCGCCCGCAAACAGCAGACCAACCCAAAAAACAGAACGATGATTTTTTTCACTGCCGCAAATCCTGTGGTTTGAAATCTAACTTAAATTGCCGGAAATTCCGCTCAAATTGCTGGGGGTCCATGCCCACCAGCTCGGGAAAACGCTCGGCCTTTTTAACTGCCTGTTCGGCGCTCCGGTCAAAGGCCGGATTGCCGCTGGATTTAATCACCTTTACATCGATCACCCGCCCGGTGGGCACCAGCTGAATCGCCAGGGTGCACACCATGCCGTTGCGCGCCGAAGGCGGCCGGCTCCAGTTCATCTCAATGCGACTTTGAATCGCCGATATGTAACTTTGCGAGGCCTCTGCGCTCAACTTATCGGTGAGGAACTCATCCTCCTCTTCAACCGCGTCAAATAGCTCGGCCTCTCGGCGGCGCCGACGCTCCTCCTCGGCCTGCTTTTCTTTCAGCTCGCGCTCGCGTTTGGCCTTTTCGGCAGCGGCTTTGTCCCGCGCGGCCTTCTCCTTCGCCGCCTTGTCGCGCGCCGCTTTCTCGCGCGCAAGTTTGGCCTGTTGCTGTTTTTTGGCCTCGGCTGCTTGGCGCTCTTTTTCCCGACGCTGTGCTGCAACATCGATCACTTTTTGAGGCTTAGCGCGCTGTTGCTTGGGCGCGGCTGTTTCCAGCTTGACCAGCCGCGCTTCGACATAATTGGGCGTACTGCGCTTTTGCTCTATGGGTGCTGATTCCCAGCCAAAGGCCAGCACCGCCACTAATATAAGATGCAGCCCTAGACTGACGATGATGGGGAAAGGAGGCAATTGCACAGGCGACCTAAAGTACCGGGGGCTCGGTAACCAAACCCACAGAGGGCGCGCCAGCTGCCTGCAGGTCTGACATTAACGACACCACCAGCCCGTACTCCGCCTTGTGATCACCCCATACCAAGACCGGCGTTTGTGGTTTTTGGCGCAAGATTTTTGAAACCGTGTCGGTAATCTGGTTCAGGGGCTTGGCCTGTTTTTGATCGGCGCCCAGATTTAAGTAATAGGTGCCGTCTTTCTTCACGGACACGATCAATGGCTCTTCGTCATTTTGGTCCATAGGTGCAGACGGCGCCTTAGGCAAATCTACCTTTACCCCCTGCATTAGCAAGGGCGCTGTTACCATAAATACCACCAGCAGCACCAACATCACATCGATGTAGGGCACCACATTGATCTCGGCCATGGGCTTTTTCTTTACGCGCTTGCTACTCATGGGTGCACTCTGCTCTTTACTGGCGAATAGTTAGCCTGAAAACGGCCCATGGCATTAGGACTTGGCATGCACTTGGCGGTGCAAAATAGCCGAAAACTCATCGGAAAACGTTTCATAGGCCGCCGTCAGCGACTCGGCCTTGGCGCTGTAGCGGTTGTAGGCCAACACCGCCGGAATGGCCGCAAACAATCCCATGGCCGTGGCCACCAGAGCCTCCGAAATACCGGGCGCCACTGTGGCCAGTGTCGCCTGGTGCACATTCGCCAACCCGCGGAAGGAATTCATGATGCCCCACACTGTCCCAAACAAGCCAATGTAAGGGCTGACCGACGCCACGCTGGCCAAAAAAGGGAGGTGGGTTTCAAGCTTTTCTTCTTCGCGCGCCAAGGCCACGCGCATGGCCCGCTCGACCCCCTCCATGACGGCATCGGGATCGGCGCCCGACTGTTGGCGCAAGCGGGTAAACTCCTTAAAGCCCGCGCGAAAGATATTTTCCAGGCCCTCGCTCTGGTGCCCCTTGCCGCTGCCCTGCCGATACAGCTGATTCAAATCCACACCCGACCAAAAGTGGCGCTCAAACTCTTTCAGCGCCGAAGCCGCCCGCTGTTGATAAATTCCGCGCTGTACAATCATGGCCCATGACACAACCGAGGCGAGAAACAACAGCGCCATAACCAATTGCACCAGCAAGCTTGCCTCGGCAATCAGGCTCCAGATGGACAGGGGTTCAGGTGTGTTCATGCAGTTGTCTCGGTTGGTGTGAATAATTGAGCCGCCAGCGCCGCCTGGACATCCTCGGGAAAGGATACCGGACGCATGTCACTCTGGCGCACGCAGGCCACTTTGATCTCGGCTTCGCATAAAAGTTCTTGCCCGCGCGTGACACACTGGCGGAAGACCAGATAGCTGCGCGCTAATTTACTGACCTCTGCGCTGACCTGCAAGGCATCGTCCAGCAAAGCGGGACGCAAATAGCGCGCATTGGCCGAGTGCACTACCAGCAACCTGTCGCCGCTTAGAAATGCCGGCTTATCATACCCGAGGGTGCGCATAAATTCAGTGCGCGCACGCTCCATAAACTTTAAATAGTTGACGTAGTAGACGATGTTACCGGCGTCGGTGTCTTCGATATAGACCCGCACCGGCCACTGAAACACCTCAGTCACGGGCCGGCTCCTGCAATCCAAAGACGCTGTAAGCGTGTTGGGTGACCATACGCCCTCTGGGCGTACGAATCATAAAGCCCTGCTGAATCAAGTAGGGCTCCAACACATCTTCAATGGTATCGCGCTCTTCGCTGATGGCCGCGGCCAAACTTTCCACACCCACTGGCCCGCCGCCAAATTTTTCGATCATGGCCAACAACAGACGGCGATCCATTTGATCAAAGCCCTGCTCGTCGACGCTCAACATGTTCAATGCAGCATCGGCAACGGCGGCGGTCACCTGACCATCGCCCTTAACCTCGGCGTAGTCGCGCACCCGCCGCAGCAGGCGATTAGCGATACGCGGCGTACCGCGTGCCCGGCGCGCTACTTCAAAGGCGCCCGATTCGTCCATGCGGATACCCATTAACTTGGCGGAGCGGTTTACGATATGGGTAAGGTCGGCGACGTTATAAAACTCCAAGCGCTGCACTATGCCAAAGCGATCGCGCAGCGGCGATGTCAACAAGCCCGCGCGCGTGGTGGCCCCCACCAGCGTAAAGGGCGGCAGGTCGAGCTTAATGGAGCGCGCGGCCGGTCCTTCGCCAATCATGATATCCAGCTGAAAGTCTTCCATGGCCGGGTACAATATCTCTTCCACGGCGGGACTCAGGCGGTGAATTTCGTCGATAAAAAGCACGTCGCCCGGCTCTAAGTTGGTCATCAGCGCGGCCAAATCGCCAGCCTTGTCCAGCACCGGCCCAGAGGTACTTTTTAGGGCGACCCCCATTTCGTTGGCAATAATGTTTGCCAAGGTGGTTTTACCGAGCCCCGGCGGTCCAAATACCAAGGTGTGATCGAGGGCTTCTTTTCGACCCAATGCCGCAGCGATAAAAATATCCATCTGCTCGCGCACCTTGGCCTGACCCACATAATCCGACAATTGTTTAGGACGCACTGTGCGATCTAACAGGTCTTCGCGCTCGGCGGGTTCGGCACTGATCAAGCGATCTTTTTCAATCATAACTACACGTCGTTAAAGGTAAATTGCAGGCCAGACAGCGCCAAACTCAGGCGGGAATCATGGCCTTTAATGCCAGGCGGATCAATTCCTGGCTGTTGGCATCCGGCGACGCCTTATGGGCTCCGCTAATTGCCTTAGTGGCATCGGCCGGCTTGTAGCCCAGGGCAATCAATGCGGCTTCCGCGTCGTCGCGCGCGTCCGCAGTACGAGGACCACCACTGGCCTGCTCCAGCGCTGCCAGCGCCACCGTATCGCCCGCAAATCCACCCATTTTATCGCGCAGTTCGATAACCAACCGCTCGGCTGTTTTTTTGCCAACGCCAGGCACCTTTACCAGAGCACCCACATTGTCTTCGGCCACGCAGCGGGCGATGGTTTTAGCCTCCATTCCCGACAGGATAGCCAGCGCCATTTTTGGGCCAACCCCGCTGACCTTGATCAAGGTGCGAAACAGCTCGCGGTCGGACTTGCTGGCAAAGCCAAATAGCTGGTGCGCGGTTTCCGACACGGCGAGATGGGTGTGCAATACCACCTGCGCGCCCAGCTCGGGCAGTTGATAAAAGGTGGTCATGGGCGCTTGTAGCTCGTAGCCCACACCACCCGCGTCTACCAATACATAGGGCGGTTGTTTCTCAATGACTTTGCCCGCAATGCGTCCAATCATAAGTTTCTCTATTAGGCTATATAAGTGCTTACTTAACGATTCGGCCGCGCCGGTAGCGGCCGGCTTCGGCGGTGGCCATCAGGGTGCGCGAATGACTGTGGCACAGCGCGACGGCCAAGGCGTCGGCGGCGTCCTCCTGGGGCGTGCCCGGTAACTTTAACAGGGTTTTCACCATATGCTGCACCTGCTCCTTAGTTGCCGCGCCACTGCCAACCACAGCCTGCTTCACTTTGCGCGCCTCGTATTCTGCCACGGGCAAGTTGGCGTGCACGGCGGCCACGATGGCGGCGCCGCGCGCCTGCCCCAATTTCAGTGCCGAGCCAGCGCTCTTCGCCATAAACACCTGCTCTATGGCAAATTCGTCTGGCTGGTACTCGCCAATGATTTGGGATATGCCGTCAAAGATTAATTTGAGACGCTCGGGTAGCGCACCCGTAGGCAGGCGAATCACCCCGCTGGTTACATAGCGAGGCTGACGGTTTTGGGTATCGATGACGCCAAAACCGGTTTTCAAAGAACCCGGATCAATACCCAGAATAATCGACATAGTGGCGTCTTGGTGAGGTGGACGGCCAGAGTGTCCCATGGCCGTCGGTACGGGGCAAGTTAGCCCAGCTGTGCCATAACGGCGGGGGCGATATCGGCATTGGTATAGACGTTTTGCACGTCGTCCAGGTCTTCCAACATATCGATTAATCCCATGACTTTTTGCGCGGTTTCCAGATCGTCGATGGCCACTTGTGTGGCGGGCAACATAGTTACCTCGGCATTGTCGGGGGTAAAGCCTGCGGCGATCAGTGCCTCTTTGACGTTGAGGAAGTCTTCAAAGGCCGTTTGTATTTCGATGCTGCCATCGTCTTGGGTCACGACGTCTTCGGCACCCGCGTCTATGGCCACTTCCATGAGCGCATCTTCATCGCCCGACTCAAACAAAATGACGCCCGTACGAGTAAACAGGTAGGCAACCGAACCGTCTGTACCCAGATTGCCGCCGCGCTTGCTAAAAGCGTGCCGCACCTCGGCCACCGTGCGATTGCGGTTATCGGTCATACACTCGATTAACACCGCCACACCCGAAACGGCGTAGCCCTCGTAGGTGCACTCTTCGTAATTTTCGGCATCGCCGATGCCCGCGCCCTTGGCAATTGCCTTCTCGATGGTATCGCGCTTCATGTTGGCCCCGAGCGCCTTGTCGACGGCGGCACGCAGGCGCGGGTTGTCATCTGGGTTGGGGCCACCCTTGGCCGCCACGGTAAGTTCACGAATGATTTTGGTAAAAATTTTGCCTCGCTTGGCGTCTTGTGCCGCCTTGCGATGCTTAATATTTGCCCACTTACTGTGGCCTGCCATGGTGTTTTCTCCCCCTCGCGATCCCTATGGTTTACTTGGCGTCGTCTTTTTTCACGTCTTTTTCGCGCAGTTTAATGTGCAACTCGCGCAGCTGCTTGGTGTCTACCGCGCCCGGCGCATCGGTCATCACACAGGCCGCCGACTGCGTTTTCGGGAAGGCGATCACATCGCGGATAGACGCCGAATCGGTCATCAACATGATCAGTCGATCCAGACCGAAGGCCAAGCCGCCGTGCGGTGGCGCACCGTATTTCAGTGCATCCAGTAAGAAGCCAAACTTTTCGCGCTGCTCTTCGGCGCTGATACCCAATATTTTAAACACCGCCTGCTGCATGGTCTGGTCGTGGATACGTACAGAGCCACCGCCCAACTCGGTGCCGTTCAGCACCATGTCGTAGGCGCGCGACAAGGCCGTGGCCGGGTTAGCCACCAACTCCTCAGCCGAACAGGAAGGCGCCGTAAAGGGGTGGTGCAGTGCCGCCACGCCATCGTCGGTTTCTTCAAACATGGGGAAATCCACCACCCACAGCGGCGCCCACTGGCGGGTGTACAGGTTCAGGTCTGCGCCAATCTTGCAGCGCAACGCACCCAGAGCCTCGGTCACGACTTTTATGGTGTCGGCGCCGAAGAACACGATGTCGCCGTTTTTGGCGTCCACGCGCTCCATCACTTTCATCGTGACATCATCGCCCAGGAATTTAATGATGGGCGACTGCAGGCCCTCCACGCCCTTCTCAATTTCGTTAACCTTAATCCAGGCTAGGCCTTTGGCACCGTAAATGCCCACGAACTTGGTGTAATCGTCGATTTGCTTGCGGGAGATTTCCGCACCTCCGGTAACCTTGAGCGCGGTTACCCTGCACTTGGGGTCGTTGGCAGGGCCGGCAAAGACTTTGAATTCAATGTCTTTGAGCAGGTCTTTGATTTCCACCAGTTCCAGCGGAATACGCAAATCGGGCTTGTCGGAGCCGTACTTGTCCATGGCCTCTTGCCAGCTCATATGCGGGAAGTCGCCCAGGTCTACGTCCATCAGGGTCTTGAACAGCTCTTTGATCATGCCCTCGGCGATACCCATGATGCCCGCCTCGTCCATGAACGAGGTCTCGATATCGATCTGGGTAAACTCGGGCTGGCGATCGGCGCGCAAATCTTCGTCGCGGAAACACTTGGCCACCTGGTAGTAGCGGTCAAAGCCCGACACCATCAACAGCTGCTTGAACAACTGGGGCGACTGGGGCAGTGCAAAGAATTTACCGTCGTGGGTGCGCGAAGGCACCAGGTAATCGCGCGCGCCCTCGGGGGTGGCGCGGGTGAGAATGGGCGTCTCAATATCCAGAAAGCCCGCACTATCCAGATAATTGCGGATAGCCGTGGTCACCTTCGAGCGAAAACGCAGATTGTGCTGCATATCAGCCCGGCGCAAATCCACATAGCGGTATTTCAGGCGCACATCCTCGCCCACGCTCACGTGGGAGTCCAGCTGGAACGGCGGAGTTTCCGCGGTGTTCAGGATTTCCAGGCCCAGGCCGTAGACCTCCACTTCACCGGTGGCCATCTTGGGATTCACCGTCGCTTCGCTGCGCGCTCGCACGCGGCCGGTGACTTTTAGCACATATTCGCTGCGCACCTTGTCGGCCAAGGCAAAATTGGCGGAATCTGGATCAAACACCACCTGCACAATGCCGTCTCGGTCGCGCAAATCCAGAAAAATCACACCGCCGTGGTCGCGGCGGCGGTCCACCCAACCGCACAGGGTCACTTCGCGGTCAATGTAAGATGCGTTAAGGGCGCCACAGTAATCGGTGCGCATAGTCAAAAATCCCGTTATTAAATAGATGTAGTGTCAGTGTATTGCTTAAGCCGCGCCTGCCGTACTACCGGCCGCCGGCTTGCTGCCGCTGTCCGATTTAGCCGGCGCACCTGCGTCGCCCGCTAAATTCTTCTTTTTACCGGCCTTAAAGTCTGTTTCATACCAGCCGCCACCCTTTAATCGAAAGCCCGCTGCAGATACTTGCTTGGCCAGGCTGGCCTTGCCGCATTGGGGGCAGTCCGATAGCGGGGCGTCACTGATTTTCTGCAACGCTTCCAGTTCATGTCCACAGGACCCACAGCGATACTCATAAATGGGCATAACAGCTCCTGAAAAAATGGGCTAAAAACGAACAAATGGGCGATTGACCAGCCAACCACACTCTCCAGGACACCCGAAATTGGTGCCTGAGCGTAAAAAACGGGCGATTATAGCCTGTGCGTGCCGGCGGATAAACCACGATCATGGTCTAAGCTTGCAGCAGGATAATTCTCGGAGCAGTCCCATGCCCCCCATAGACTTTGCCCGCCCCGACGCAGAAATGGTGGCCGACTTCTTCGCAGACTTTGACGAGGCCTACCAGGCAACCGAGCACCTATTGCTAAAACTAGAGCGCAGCCCGCGCGACACGGCGCTACTGGCCGATTTGTTCCGCCGGGTGCACACCATTAAGGGCAACCTGATTTACGTGGGCCTGGCCGATATTTGCCCCCTCCTGCAAAGCATAGAGGACGTGTTAGAGCCGTTACGGCAAGGCAAACTGGTTTACGACGACCTGCTGAGCGACGTGATACTACTGGCAATGGATGCCACCCATACACTTGTGGAGGCCAGGCTCAATCAGCGCCCGACGCATTTAGACAACGCCCAGCTCAGCCCCGCCTGCATGGCCATCAGCCAGCTGGCCCACTGCGCAGAAAGCGAGCGCCCGGCGCTGATCAGTCAGGCTATTCAGGCGCTGGACCCACAGGCTGAAACGCCCGCCGCAACCAGCGAGTTTGCCGAGTTCGGTATCGAGCCAGATCAAGATCTAAAATTTTTCTCGGAGCTATTGCCAGCCATCGATCAACGCTCGCCCTATTGGCAAGGGCGCACGCGGCGCACTGCACAACTGGCGCTGGCCATGAATCGCGCCGCCAACACGCCCGTTGCACCCCCGCAATTACTGGCTGCAATATATATGCACGATTTTGCGATGGCGTTTCTGCCCCTTAGCCTATTACATAAACCTGGCAGCTACACCGAGCAGGAACGCGCCCAAGTACAGCGCCACCCCGAAACGCCCGCCGCCTTGTTGCGCAGCATGGGCGGTTGGGACGACGCCGCACTGATGGTGGAACAACACCACGAGAGCATGAACGGCGCCGGCTACCCTCTAGGCCTTAAGGAAGACGCCATTTGTGCCGGTGCCAAAATAATTGCCATTGTGGACGCCTTTGACGCCTGCGTGAACAGCCGGGCTCACGTCAACCAACCGCAGCGGCCGCTGATCCGGGCAATCCTTGAAATTAATCGCCACGCTGGCAGTCAATTCAGCCAACGGTGGGTGGACATTTTTAACGCAGTCGCTCGACCAAAGGTCAGCTGAGCCGGCCCACTTAGCACTGTACAAAAAGCGCGCACTGTTACCCCGCGCGCGGGTGGGAAAAATAGTGACCCACAAAAACACAGAAAACGCGCAAAACCCATAAAAAAGCGGCATTCTCGGCTTTTTTCGCGATCGCTTATTGCCGCCACCGAAAGAATGCTTTATATATAGTCTCCAAGCGCACGAAGGTGGATTTCAGCCTATAAAACAAGGCGTTTTTCATCTTCGTAAATTAGGGAAGGCTCTAACAGCCAGCCCCGGCTGCTTACCCCTTATCGTTTAATGTAAACCACCCAAGACCAACTTTAAAAGGACTCACGCATGGCCGCCAAAAAAGCACCTGCAAAAAAAGCCCCAGCAAAAGCCAAAGCAGCACCCAAGGCAGCTAAAAAGCCCGCCGCACTGAAAGCCGTTAGCGAGCGCTTCACGAAAACTCAGATCGTTACCCACATTGCTGAAACCACAGAGCTGAGCAAAAAAGAAGTTAGTGCTGTGCTTGAGGAGCTAGGCAACGTTATTGAAGCCCATATCAAGAAAAGAGCCTGTGGCGAGTTTGTTCTGCCCGGCATGCTGAAAATTAACACCGTGAAAAAGCCCGCCAAAAAAGCGCGCAAAGGTATCAACCCCTTTACCGGTGAAGAGACTGTATTCAAGGCCAAGCCGGCCAGCACATCGGTTAAAATTCGCCCACTGAAAAAACTGAAAGAAATGGCCGTCTAGGCCAACAGCTTTCAGGCACAAAAAAAGCACCTTCGGGTGCTTTTTTTGTGCCTGTTATGGGCGCGCTGGCGCGCACCGCATCGGCCATCTACCACTATTTGCTGGCGATATAAGCGTCCACCTGCCTTGCCAACAGCGACAACGGCAAGGACCCATTAGTCAGTACCACATCGTGAAACTCGCGGTAGTCAAACTTATCGCCCATCGCATCCATGGCCTTTTGGCGCAATTCCAGGATCGTTAACATCCCGACTTTGTAAGACACCGCTTGCCCGGGCCACACAATGTAACGTTGCACTTCGTTTTCAATGTCGCCCCGCGTCATGGGTGTATTGGCCAGCATATAGTCCTGCGCCTGCTTTTCTGTCCAACGCTTGGCGTGAATACCGGTATCTACCACCAGGCGCGCGGCGCGAAAGACTTCATAACCCAAGCGACCGAAATCCTGGTAAGGGTCGGTAAAGGCGCCCATATCCTTACCCATTTTTTCGGCATACAGCGCCCACCCCTCACCGTAGGCAGAGTACCAACTGAGTTTTTGAAACATCGGCACATTTTGCAATTCCTGGGCAATACTGCTTTGGAAATGGTGGCCGGGTGCACCTTCGTGGTAGGCGAGCGTTTCCATCTGGTATACGGGCAGCTCGCGCATATTGCTGAGGTTGACGTAATAGGCGCCCGGACGCGAGCCATCGAGTGAGCCGGGCTCGTAAAAGGCACCCGTGGCCGTTTCAATGCGATAGGGCTCCACTGCGCGCACCTCCAGCGCTGCCTTTGGCAGAGTGCCAAAATACTCCGGCGCGCGCGCCATCATGGCATCGATGTAGGCGGTGGCTTCTTTTAAGTAGCGAGCGCGACCGGCCTCGGTATTGGGGTAATAAAATTCATCGCTCTCGCGCAAATGCGTAAAAAACGCCTGCAAATTACCGTCAAATTTCACCTGCTTGATAATTTCGCGCATTTCATCGTGAATACGCGCTACCTCAGCCAAGCCAAGCTGGTGGATTTGTTCCGCGCTCATGTCGTCGCGAGTGGTGAAGTTGGCCAACTGCGCCTCGTAATAGGCTTTACCGCGCGGCAACTTCCACACGCCGTCCTCAGGCCCCGCCAGAGTAGATTGCCGCTCCATTTCGGCAATCAATCGGTCGTAAGCCGGCTTAACACTGAGCAACAGCGCATCTTTCGCCCGCGCTTTCAATGACGTTTTCGCGGCATCCGATGCGGTCAACGCGTCAACTTTGGCGGTAAAGTCTGCCCACAGGGGCGAGTCCACTTCCGAACTATCAAAAGGCGCACCGGTAATAAGCCCACGACTTGTCTCGATCACCACAGGGTAGGCAAAGCGCGGCGGCATGACACCTGCTTCGGCGCGTTTTTTGGCAGTCTCTGTGTGAATGTCCAACACCTTGCCGTAGCTCTCAAGGCGCTGTACATAGGCTTGTGCATGATCAAGATTTTCAACTTTGTGGTAACCAATGAGCAGTGTGCTCATATTGGTATGCGGCCCAAAAAATTGCGTATACACATAATTTTGGTCGTCAAAGGCCGATTGCTGCAGATCATTTTCACCCACAAATAACGCAAACTCGTAGGAAACCCGCGCCTGCTCCGGCAACAGCGCTGGGTCAAATTTTTCGCGCAGCGTTTTCAAGCGCGCTTGGGTAACGGCAATACTCGCCTGGCGCGCAGCTTCGCTGGGATCGTTCCAACGGCCGTAGGCATCCAGGTCGTCGAGCATACCAAGATAGGTTTTAAATTCGGGATAGCGCGCCAAGTCTTGTTCGAACTGGGTCTGAAAGAACTCGTTCAAAGCCTGTTCAGCAGCCGCCGTGGCCACCGCTTGTTGCGCCTGCGGCGGTGTATCCGGCTGCTGGCTACAGGCCACCAGTAATCCCAGCGCCATGCCAAAACACGCGCGTGCGAACCATGCGTACATACTGAATCTCCCTAATGTGCGCCTTTGGGCGCCAGTCAATGTCTGTTGGTGGATGTGGAATGACTGTAGACGACCTGCCACCACAGCTCCACAAACCTGCGCGACCAAGCGAGCCGATTAATCGGCCAAGCGCACATGGCCGAGTATTCCAGCCCTAGGGTGTGGGATGTATCGCCAGGTGCTGCCACTGGTGATCGCGGGTAAAGCGCAGCGAGCGCACGGCACCCAGGCCTTCCAAATTGATTTGATTGACCTGCTCCGGCCAGTGATCCTGCAGCGCGTCAAAGCGAAACCAGAGGGTCGGAATGCGCTTCGGAATGGGCAACTCCTGATACACCCAAATAAATTTCCCCTCGACCTCCTGGCCCACAGAAATTAGCGGTGCGGGCACCGCCGCCCCTAAGCCCAAGGCAAAATGCGCGCCGACATAGCGCGCAAACTGTTGCTGAGCACCCAAGTCGTCTAGCAAATGCACTTGCCGACCCGCGATCTTGCGCAGCGCATGCTCGGCGTCGTGTAGGTAAAACCGGTGCATAATCTCAATATTGCCGGTTCGCTCATTGAACAGAATTCGGGTAATGGCAGTATTCATCTGGTGCGCCTGCACAGGAGCCGCGCACACTAACGCAATAAACCAACCTACCAACAGCTGCTTCATTTTTTGTGGAATCCGGGTTTTGGGTTTTCAATTTTGGTCTTACTGTCGTGCATGATGTCGCGGTACACAGGGTCGGTTCGCTCTTCGGCTTTATAAGCTTCTATACGCGACGGGATAATTCGGCGAGGATAGTGATTATTCTCCATGTCCACATCCGCAGTCTCCCAGCGCGGATCTACTACCAGGCTAACCAGCTCCTTGTCAGTGACCACCAATTTGGCCACTGCTTTCGGCGAACGTCGCCAGATTTCCGCTGGCAAGTAACGATTTTCTACGCTGCCGTCAGCGAAGGTTAACTCCAGCAAAATTGGCATCACTAAACCGCCCAAGTTGCTGAAGTCAATAACATAGTAGTGTTTGTCCTCTTTGATCGCCCGCGCTAAAACTGCTCGCTCCCAGGGCTCCAGATCTTCGAGCAATTGGCGATATACATTGCGCTCTTTATTGGTAACGGTAAAGCGGTCGTGCTCGTCGTAAAAATCGCGCACATCCGGATTTTTATCCAGCCAGGTTTTCACGCCTGCGTCCCGGTTGCGCTGCACAAAAAGCGAAGTGGGCTTATCGGCCTCTTCGCGACGCAAGCGTTCAAAATCGATATCGGGATTTTTGGTGTCCAAGCGTAATTTGAATACGTGATCAACGGCAATATCCACGTGATCGGTGGAATAAAACCAGCCGCGCCAAAACCAGTCCAAATCAACACCCGAGGCCTCCTCCATGGTACGGAAAAAATCCGCGGGCGTGGGGCGCTTGTACTGCCAACGCTGCGCGTACTCTTTAAAGGCAAAGTCAAACAGCTCACGCCCTAATATCACCTCTCTCAGAATATTCAACGCTGCAGCAGGTTTGGTGTAGGCATTGGGCCCCAGACGCAACACCGAATCTGACTGAGTCATGATGGGCACTTGAATATCCGACTTCATGTAATCGACAATATCGCGCGGCTCAACACCCCAGGGCATTTCTGGGTCCCACTCGCGACCCGCCACACCGTCCAGAAAACTATTTAAGCCCTCGTCCATCCAGGTCCACTGGCGCTCGTCGGAATTGACCAGCATAGGAAAATAAATGTGCCCCACTTCGTGAATGACGACACCGATCAGGAAGCGTTTTTCCGCCTGTGTCCAGGTACGCGAGCCATCTTCGTGCAAAGTGGTGCGCGGACCGTTAAAGGTAATCATCGGATATTCCATACCACCCACGGGTCCATTCACACTTTGTGCAACGGGATAGGGGTAGTCAAAGGAAAAACGTGAATAGACCTCTAGCGTATGTACTACGGCCTCGGTGGAGTATTTTTTCCACAGTTCACCACCCTCCTTCGGGTAAAACGACATGGCCATGACTTCGGGCATAACATCGCCACCTTGCTGATAGCCCTTGGCGTCCCACATAAACTTGCGCGAAGACGCCCAGGCGAAGTCGCGCACTTTGTTCGCTTTGAATTGCCAGGTTTTTGTGGCGCGGGTGCCGGCCTTTTCGTTTTCAAGCGCTTCTTTCTCGGTCACGATAAAAACTGGTCGCTTGGCCGTTCTCGCCTGCTCTAAACGCTGGCGCTGGGCTTTAGTGAGCACCTGCTCGGCGTTTTGAAGTTGCCCCGTCGCTGACACAATATGATCGGCAGGCACAGTCAAATTAACCGTATAGTTGCCAAACTCCAGCGTAAACTCACCCCGGCCGAGGAATTCTTTGTTGGTCCAGGCTTCGTAGTCGGTGTAGGCGTGTAATCGCGGAAACCACTGGGCTAGCAAAAAGATATCGTTGCCGCCTTTACGGGCATCATCGGGGAAATGTTCGTAACCGGCGCGCGCGGAAACCGCGTCCTCTTCCACAATATTGAACTCAAAGTCCATACTGAACTGCAACGCCTGGCCCGGCAATAAGGGCTCGGCAAGATCCAAACGCAAATTGGTACCTACCAACGTGGCTTTAAGCGGGCGCGCCTTGGCATCCTGGATGTTCTTTAGCGTGTAGCCCACCTCGTGGTCGGCCAGCCACTGTTGGCGCCGCAGTTCATCCAGACTCACACCGGCGGGCGCCTCGGGCGTGGCAGTGCGCGTACTGGGGCCCCGGTTGCCAATACCGCCAAAGGTAAGCGTGGTCTCGGCCATGGAGTCGAGACGAAAGCGGTTCTGATCGAGCTGCAACCACAAGTATTTCAATGTGTAGGGCGAATTGTTTTGGTAGCGAATAGTTTGGCTGGCGCTAATGCGGCGACGGTCTTCGTCGAGGTGCGCATCAATTTCGTAATCCACTTGCTGCTGCCAATAGGCTTCGCCCGGTTCGCCGGCGGCATTGCGGTACACATTCGGCGTGGGCAGCACCTCATCCAGCTGGCGAAACTTATCCTCGAAGTCACCTTTGGTTTGCGCGATGGCCGCTTGTAAATTGTGGGCAATAAAAATACTTAGCACCGCGCCCAGAAGGCCGGCTGTCGGAAAAAAACGCATGGAAATCCCCGGAAGTTCAAAATGCTAGATCGTTTTTACAACGAACGAGGGAGGGATTACCTGAACATTAATGCCAATTACTGAGAAATTGAGGCGTTACAGCGGGAGAGAAAATGATTGGGTGGCGACCCCAGTCAGCCACATCCCGGCACATGAAGATTCTGCTACCGTTGCTCCCTTCCGGGCCTGGCGGGGTTCACAGGGCTTCATTGCGGGAGGACCAAAAGGGGCCGCCATAACGAGCGGCGCATTATGGGCAAGTTAATCGGCGATTGCAAGGCGTCGCTCCCGCACCCAAGCTGGTCAAAAAACAGTCAGCGACGCAAACAGGTCGGCAATAAATCAATCCGCTCGCTATCGACCCGGGAGCGCCGGCGACACATTCGGGCCAGCACTGCGCTCGTCGACAATTGGCATCAAGCAGCCTTAAACCGATTTTCGACCACCAACTCGGCCAGCGGCAGCTGCCCGCCTCGGTCCCAGGCGGGGCCCGCCGCCTTGCCCACTGCGAGCAACATAACAATGACATGATCTTCCGGCAGCTCGATCAATTCTGCCACCCGATCCTGGTCAAAACCAATCATCGGGCAACTGTCGTAGCCCATGGCGCGGGCCGACAACATGATATTTTGCGCGGCAAAGGCGCCCGAGCGAATCGCTTCGTCGCGCTGAATCCACTCTCGATTGGCATAAAAATCGCGAATCATGCCCACCAGTACCGCTTGCTTTTCGGGTTCGGCATTGCGCCAATACCGCTGCGGTGACTTTTGCCAGGCCTGGGTGTCAGCGGTAATCACCAGCAGCTCGGAAGCATCGGTGACCTGCGCCTGATCCCAGGCAACTGCGCGTATGGCCAGGCGTTGCTGGGGATCGGTCACGCGCACGAAGCGCCAGTGCTGCAAATTAAAAGAAGTGGGGGCGTGTATCGCGTCGGTGAGTAATTGATTCACTTGCTGCTCTGTCAGTCTGTGGTTCGGATCAAAGTGCTTGACGGATCGCCGCGCGTGGATAATGTCGTGCAACTGCATAAATCAGACTCCCAAAAGGTGAATTGAATTTGACCCCCACATACTCCCAAAAAGTCGCGGACGCAGAAATAACCCTTCCTGCAAGGTCTTTTATGCAACAAACGCAAAAGTGGACTGATATACTTCGAAGCCAGCGCACTGCCACACCCTCATAGGACACCGGAGCTCACCCCATGTTTGATGCCATGCAGCACTTTGTCTCGGTTGTGGAAGCGGGCTCCTTTAGCAACGCCGCAAAACGCTTGAATAAAAATGCATCGTCGGTGGCCCGCCAAATCGACAAGCTGGAAGAGGAGCTGGGCACTCGCCTGTTCACCCGCAGTACGCGGCGCCTGGATCTCACGCTGCACGGGCAAAGTTTTTACCAACAGTGCTTGGATATCTTGGCCAATCTGGCGCAAACACGGGAGTCCTTTCAAGCCCTATCGCCCGCCATTAAGGGCCAGGTAAGTATCAGCGCGCTGGATTCCTACGGCGACGAACGCATCGTACCGCTGCTGCCACTATTCCAGCAGAAATACCCACACACGCGCGTAACCATCAGCCTGGACAACACCTTAATCGATCTGCACGAAGGCGCCTTTGACCTCAGTGTGCGCCACGGCCGCCCCACTGATTCTAACTTCATTATTAAACCACTGGTTAAAACCCAGGGCATTTTGCTGGCGAGTCCGGAGTACCTCAATCGACACCCGCCCATAAACGACCCCGATGACCTGAAGGGCCACGACTGTCTGACACTGTTTAAACATAAACAGCATACCTACTGGCAGTTCACCCAGGGCGACACTGAAAAAAAACTGCGCATCGATGGCAAGCTATCGGCCTGTGGTGGGCGAGCAGTGGTTGGCTGGGCAGCGCAGGGGCTGGGTATTACCTTGAGTTCGCGCTGGTATTGCGAGCGTCTGCTCAATAGCGGTGAGTTGGTGGAAGTGTTGCCGCAGTGGCAGGCCAGTATTGCAGGTCAGGAAGATTCGATGGTTTATCTCATGTGGAAAGCCAACACCGCCAAACGTCCCGCAGTAAGAGCCATGATAGATTTTCTAGCGGAACATCTGACCGAGATCTGACCGGCCACAGAGTCAGCGTGACCCTGCCCCTGCGCTAGTGCGGCTGCTTGCCACTGAAAATCACCAACGCGATACCGCCTAAGATAACCAGTGAGGCAAGTAACAGGCGCGCGGTAAGCGGCTCACTTAACCAAAGTGCGCCGCCCACCGCTGCGATGATGGGCACCGATAATTGCACGCTGGCCGCGGTAGCCGCTCGCAATGAAGGTAGCACGGCATACCATAGCGCATAGCCCGCACCCGAGGCCAAGGCCCCCGAAGCCACCGCATAGAGCAAGCCCGCCTTATCCCACTGCAAAGGCATGGGCCACAACAGCCACAGTGGCAGCACAAAGAGACAGGCGCGCACAAAATTACTGGTTGTGAGCTGCAGTGGCCGAGCGACGCCCTGCCCCAGCAGCGAGTAAGCGCCCCATGCAACGCCTGCGCTTAACATCACTAGGGCGGGCAGCCAGGGCGGCGCCGCTGTTCCCGGCATTAATAGCCCGGCTAATCCAGCCAATGCCATTATCAACCCGCCCCACGCCCAAGTTGTCAATTGCTCCCCGCGCCAAGCACCCACACCAATCATGGTGGCCTGTACAGCGCCAAATAAAATTAATGCACCGGCGCCGGTGGATAAGTTCACATAGGCAAAGGAAAAACAGGCGGCATATATAAATAGCGCAACCGCGCCAAGCCAACTGCCCGCTTTCGCATCAAACCCGCCCCGCAACCACACCAAAGCAGCCAAAAATATCGCCCCCGATAGCAATCGCACGGCGGTAAAACTGGCGGGATCAATGCTGGTTTCTTTCAGTGCCCAGCGGCACAAAATAGAATTGCCCGCAAATGCCATGAGCGCGAGCAAGGTTAACAATGACGTTTTAAACAAAATGCTGAACCGGCATTACATTCTGGGAAGCGTCGCCGTAATTGCGTGCGGCGCGCCGTCGGGAAAAGTTTTCAGAGATTAATGCCCTGCCCCACCAAGCAGCCAATACCCTCGGTCTTGATGGTATCCAATACCTCATCGAGTGCAGCCTGATCCGTATCAAAGTGATCTTCCCAGCAAGTAGAGGTGTTGTACTTGTCGACCACCTCCAGCAACCACTTGCCCTCACCGTCGCCATAAATCTCGACCGTCACCGACTCGCCATCACTTTCAATAACCTGACACAGGGGGGACATTACCAACTCGGGTTCGTCTTGCACGCCATAGACCTCTATTAAGACTTGAATCTGGATTCTACTACGCGCTCAAGCAGAGCAACACTGTGTATCTCAATGATGGCAATCGCAAGCTGGGCACGGCAAAGTCGGCACATCTCAAACCACCGCAGCGCGCAGTCAGCGGCACCCTCTGGCGACGCCCTGCCTCTCGGATGTACCTACATCCTGGGCACACTCGCCTGTGGCGTCCTGCCACCCGGGTGTACCTACATCCTGGGCACACCCTCCTGTGGCGTCCTGCCACCCGGGTGTACCTACATCCTGGGCACACCCTCCTGTGGCGTCCTGCCACCCGGGTGTACCTACATCCTGTAGGCAAAAAATCCCACGAGGTTTCCCTGGTGGGCAAGGCTGTGTGGCAGCACAGTAAATTACGCGTTGTTGTTCAGCAGATAGTTTCACTCCTCCATTTAGTGGTCCCCAACTAACACCTCCCTGTGGTAGCTGGGGTATTTCGCCCCGGCATCCCTGCCAGGCAACTCACAGGATCAGTGGCCCATCGCCATGGCGTCGCGATTGGGCTGAATAATATTGATGTCGACGCGGCGCTCCAGCGCATAGGCCTCCAAATCGCCGCTTTGTGCACGGGACTGGCCGGAACCAAACGCACTGACCGCAATTCGCTCAGGTGTAACGCCCGATACTTCTAACACCTGCTGTACCGCTTTAGCGCGGTAGTGCGACAACACATTGTTGTATTCATCGGTACCGCGTGGGTCTGCGTGGCCCTTTAGGTGTATATTGAGCTCGGGATTCTTGTGCAAAAAGTTGGCGAGCGACTCTACCTGCGCCTTGCCCTGCTCGGTCAGCACATCGGACCCTGTGTGGAACAGCACCTGTAGCTGCAGTTGATCCAGCGCCAAGGCCTGCAGTTCCGCCAACTGCGCTTCTTGATGTGCCAGAACTTGGTTGCGCTCAATCAGTTCGGCGCTCAATATTTCTGAATGTTTTTCTGCCTGCGCCAGTGCCATTTCTAAATCCTCTTGCTCATCCACTTGCTTGATTTGCTCAGCCACATAGACGCCGCCCAATGCGCCGATAAACATTCCGATGGGGCCGCCCACAATGGCACCCACGACACTGCCGGTAGTAAATGCCGTACCCTGCTTTAATTCGGTGAGCTTGTTTGTTTCGGCCTGTGCGCCAGCGGCTAGCGTGGTGGCGGCAATGGCGAGAGCGAGCGTGGTGGTGCGTGCAATGTTTTTCATGATTCTGTCCTGTAGAGTCAATGGGGTGTGGTTCAATTCAACTTACATCGTTAGAACAGCGTTTGGCTTGTTGCCCTGTCCTTGATGCTTAGTAAACCAAGACAAAGGGGCGGATCGCGGGCGCAATTGCGATAGAGTGGGGATCAATTGTGGCGAAATGTGGCGAGTTCCAGAGCCGCTGACAAAGACGCAATGTGAATAAACTACGGGCGCCACTGCCTTAGCTAAAGGCACTGCCCCTAACTATAGGCACCGCCCCTAGCTACAGGCACCGACTCTTGCGAAAAATGCTGACACACTGAAGGGTACTGAATGACAGATATCGATCAAAAAACAATCACACATGGTACAAACCAGCCAGCCAAAATTTGGGATGCACCAATTCACACACATGTAAGAATCAGGATAAAATCAAAATGAGCAGAAATATTTTAATTAGCAATTAGTGAGAGTAATTGCTCTTTAGCCAAGAGGCGAAAACCATCCTCATACATATCGGACTCTGTGGCTACTTCATATGCAAAGTTTGACGGTAATTCGTCGAACTCTATTTCGCCATTATCAGCGTAGTAAAATCGACCACTGAGCTCACCATCGATTGATAGTATGGCCGACGCGCTCGCACCGCCAACTTTCTGAATGCCTATCAGTAATGTTTTTGCTTCGGCAAACCAGTTACCACCGCCAAAAACCCACTCGCCACAAATTATTAACGCCTCCCTATCCAGATCAACAACCTCTGGGTACTCTACCGACTCTAAACAGACTTCCATCAAATCAAACACTGCAGGAAGGACATCTAGAGATAGCTCATCTTGCATGAAATAAGTCGCAACACACTCAAACAATTGACCATCCTTAAACTGAATCGCTACAGATAGCTCCGCTTCCATTAGATATCCCCCTTAAGCTTTTATAGACTCATCTTTAACCAACTTCCACTTGGCGAGCACGTTATCGGGAAATTCCCCCGCCTCAAGCCTATTGAACAAATATTCTCGCAGCTGCACCGCGCAGGATCTATCCTTCAACGAATCATGACTATTATAAAAATTAAGCACTGAACTCATGGTAGCGCCAATAAGTTGCTGATGGCGCTCCGTATCCCATATTTCATCTGCATATACATCAATATTATATGCATAGTGGTCCCACAAATATTGACCAGGTGCAAACGGGTTGCAACCCTGTGTCGTTAGCAAAAGATAGGAATGCAACAAGCAGCAATTGGCCAAATACTCAGGATCTAAACCTAAACTGAACTGGCCATCTTTATATTCCCGCGTTTCTCGATAATCAAACGAAGGCACCAACAACTTTACAAATGATTTCTCGCGCCCACCACACATACCGTAGTCTGAACCAAACCATCTTGGATTAACTTTGAAGACCGTTCTCCTAAACCTGTTTAAATGATGACATCTCCACTCATCGAAACCATCGAACACCTGATTCATCAACGACTCCGGACAATACCACATCAAATAAAACAACAGACCACTTTCAAACAGTCTATTTATCCCCGCATATGCCAGATACTCACCAGAAAACAGCAACTCCTCTAAAGCCCCCTCAAAATACAGTTTCTTATGGTACTTTAGGTTTGCTTTTCTCTCTCCATCACCCAATAAAAATATGTTCTTTTTTATTATTTCCCACTCTTTCTTTCGCAACACATCGTCTGAAACACTGAGATTAACCCAAAACACTTTCTTTTTGGAGCGTTCAATTTCAATCATACACTTTACCCGTAACAATTTTTGAATGAGCCTGTCGCGAAAGTCTCGACAGCATACTGATTCGAAGCACCAGTTAAATCCTTTACCTCTTTTTCGACCCTGTTTACCACCCGTCTTAGCTTGTTAAATCAGCTCGAAACATGGGTCTATTGTGCAGCCTGCTCATGTAGCTATCGGTCGGCTTGGCCTAACTATTCTGGTGCTGACCTATTCGTTTCGCCAAGCTGATCAGCAGCCTAAAAAGCACCTCGTGTATCTGAGTCAAGCTACTCTTAATTGCATGCGTGGTTAAGCGCAAATGCAAATATTGGCGAAGGACGCCTATGCCAAACGAAAAGCGGACGCAAAAAAAAACGCTCATCAGCTAATGGGCAGGGTAAATGTAAATACCACGCCGCTGCCGTCGGGCTGATTTGCTGCCGCAACTTGGGCACCGTGAAAAGCGGCAATGAGCCGCACAATATGCAGCCCCAAACCTAAATGCGACCCCTGCCCCTCTGGCCGCACCGACACCAGCGAGTCAAACAATTGGTGTTGCATGGACGCGGGTAGTAAGGGGCCATCGTTAGCCACCGAGAGCGTTACGTGCGTGGCCGTCCGCTCAAGCGCAATGCAAATCTGCCCGGTGGGCGGGCAAAAATCCACCGAATTTTCCACAAGTTTATCCAGCAGTTGCACCATAAGATCAGGCACCAGTCGCACCCTAAAATCACCTTCCCCCACCCTGCTCGCGATGGGGCGAGCAAAGCTATCGCTGTAGGCCTCCGCTACGTCGCGCACCAGTGCAGCCAAATCCACTTGCTCCGGTTCCGAGTGCGCGAGCGACTCCTCCAAACGACTGGCAGAACTCATGGCATTGAGTATTGCCGACAAGCGATCGGCACCCGCCTGGGCTCGCTCGCGGTACACGCTGGCCGACCCCAGTGTTGGGCTGTTCGCCATCTCTAAATGCAAATTATCCAGCGAGCTTTTCACCACTGCCAGCGGCGTGCGCAGCTCGTGCGACAGTTTGCTCGACAGGGTTTGAAGGTATTGCGTGTATTCACGCAGACGCACCAACAAACTCGATAAAGTTCTGCTAAGCCCGCCCAATTCATCCTGGCTGCGGCTGTCCGGCAACTGATGGGCGATGGTACCCCCTTCGCCCAGCGCATCCTCTGCCGCGCGAGCTAGGCGTTGCACCCGCCAACTTAACCAACTGGCATAGCCGAGCAGAGCCCCACCTAACACCAGCACGGCCAATACGCTGTAAAACAGCAGGCGTCGCATCGCCTGACGGGTACCGGCATCTTGCGCCTGGGCGCTCTGTACCAAGCCCACAAAACCGGCGCGCTGGCTACCGGTATAAATCGGCACCAGTACCAGTGCCAGCAATTGATCCTGCGTGCGAAACCATTGCGCCAACACATCGCGCGAAGGCGAGTCTGGATGCACCAATTGTCCGGTAACGGCCGGCTCGCGCCAGGCTGGCAGTGGTGGCCGAGCCAAGAGCGCACGCCACAACCAGCCGTAGGCGGATTCCGCAGGCACACTTTGGTCTGCACTGGCGCCGTCAAATTGGTCGGCAAAATCGCCAGTATCCGCTAGTACCCAATGGTCGCTGGATAGCACCACCCAGCGTTGATCTGACTCCGAAAAAACCGACAGTAAAGCGGTCATATCGGGTTGCTGTTGCAACACTGTGGGCACAGGTTGTTGTTCTGGATGGGTCGACAGCCGTGTGACGGGCAGGCCCGGCGATTGACTCACCAAGGTAACGGCCATACCCGCACCCGCCAGCGATTTTGGCAATTGAATTTCAACTTGATAGCCGTCCACACGCTCCTGCCAGTAAGCGCGCACGCGATGCTCCTGCTCAACCTTGCCACCGGGAGTGCGCTGATAAACCTGCGCCTTACCGGGTGCACTGGCAGATAAAAAATAAGTGTGCGCACCGCCTTGGAGATCGCGCGTGCGGAGTACCAGATGATCACCACTGGCTACGGCATCCCGCGCCGGATTGTGGTAGTGCAAATCTCGGTCGTGCACGCGTACAAAGGCATAGTACGCACTGCCGTACTCCGCCAACTGCAAATTGCCGTGCACCGATGCGTCGCGATCGCCCAAGGTGCGGGCCTGAAAGGGAAAATAACGCCACTCGTCGTCGTAGCCATCGACAATGGGCGCTGCTAATAGCGGGTGTGCGTACAACGGGTCCGATTGAGGTGCTACAACTGCGTGGGATAGCTGTGCCAGATACTCGCCATCGCTGGCAATCATTTTAGCCACGGCTTTGGCGCTGGCGGTCATGGCGCGCAACTGACCGTCGCGCAAAATGGATTGCATCTCGGACACGTACTGCAACGCGGCCCAAGGCAAGATCAGCGTGAGTCCGGCCAATAAAATCAGCTGTCGGCGTAATCGCACGCTAAGCGTCCCAGCGGTAGCCCATACCGTAGGCTGTTTTTATACAATCAAACTCCGGATCTAGCTGCAAAAACTTTTTCCGCAACCGTTTGATATGCGACGTAATGGTATTGTCATCCAACACCACATTAGCGGCATCCATCAACTGCTGTCGACTTTTTACGTGACCGGGATGACGCGCAAGCGCCTGTAGTATCCACAATTCTGTCACCGTCAGCTCCACCGGCTGATCGCGCCACCGAACACTCATGCGGTCCATGTCTAGCACCAACGGACCGCGGGTGAACTGCTCACCCTGTGGCTGCCCCACGCGAGCCAGTGCGTCCACACGTCGAAATAACGCATTCACTCGCGCTAGCATATGGGGTTGGCTTATATCTTTCGTCAGATAGTCGTCGGCACCTAAACGCAGACCCGAAACAACATCAAAATCGCTGTCGCGTGCGGTTAAAAATATAATCGGCACCGAGGGCGATAAGCTCCGCAGCTCTCGGCACAGATCAAACCCACCCTCGTATTCGGCTCCCAAGCCCACATCGATAATGGCGAGATCTGGCAGCCGCAATTGAAATGCTGCCAGCGCGCTGGGCCGGTCGGCGTACAAACTGACTTTGAAGCCCTGGCGTTCCAGTGCTGCGCGGCAATTTTCCGCAAGATCTGCTTCGTCTTCCACTACCGCTATATGGCGCACCTTCTTTCCTCTCACGCAATAGGTTGCTTGCTACTGTGCCCGCATTGTAACCACTCCGCTGGGATTTAGGCACCCCGCACCTTGGGCGGGCTGGCGCCGGCGGTTGCACCTGCCACATTTCGCCACAATTGATCACCAAAAAACCCCACTGGCCGCACTCCCAGGCCCAATTCAAGGCGCTAAATAGCACACCTACCCCCTCACAATTTCGCGCAAATTCTGGAGATCACCATGTGTTTTTCACCCCGCCGCATACCAAAACACCTAATTCTCGAAACGCCCCGCAAGCCTGGTTTACTCGAGCGTCACTGGGTAAAACTCGTGGGCACGGCCACCTTTGTCTTACTGGCGCTGGCCCTGGCCGATATGGCACAGGCAAGCGACGCAGACTTTAATCCCAAGACAATCGACGCTGGATCACTGGCCTTCAAGCAGGCAGATGGCTACGCCTCCGCCACCCACCTTGAAAGTGCCGCAAGGGTAGATATCAATGGCATGATCGCGCGGCTGGTTTTAACCCAACATTTTAAAAACAACACCGATCAATGGCAGGAGGCTGTGTACACCTTTCCCCTGCAAGAGGCCTCCGCGGTGAACCGAATGGTCATGCGCATTGGCGAGCGCACTGTTGTCGCCCGCATTCGCGAAAAGACCGCGGCCAAAAAAGCTTATCGCGAAGCCCGCGCAGCCGGAAAAAGTGCGGCGCTGACGGAGCAACAGCGGCCCAACTTATTTACTCAAAACTTAGCCAACATTGGGCCAGGTGAGACGGTATCGATTGAACTGCATATTACTCAGCCCATCGACTATCAGGATGGTCGATTCAGTTGGCGCCTGCCCATGACGCTAACGCCACGTTACATCCCGGGGCAACTGCTGCGCCGCACCCCCGAGGCTGCGGATACCCACGCACGAGAAGAAAACGTGACCCACGCCTTCCGCGAATTAACCACCAACAGCTTTGGCTGGGCGATGGCCACAACTTTGGTACCCGATGCTGCCAGTATTACACCTTTCTACACGCCAAAAAACGCCGCCACGACGACGGAGGAAAATCTACTCAACCCGATACACCTGACAGTTACACTAAATGCCGGGCTTCCACTGGCGCGCATTGACGCCAGCTACCACGACATCAGCCTGTACAAGGAAGGAGCCTTGCATCGTATTACCACACGCACCAAGCAAGTCCCCATGGACAGAGATTTCGAACTTACCTGGCAACCCGTGACCGGACAACAACCAGAAGCTGCAGCATTCTTCGAGCAAGTTGACGGCGAGCACTACGGTCTATTGATGCTCTTGCCCAGCGAGTTGCACCTGCAACCGCAGCACCAACCGCGCGACATCACGTTTATAGTGGATACGTCAGGCTCCATGGACGGCCCCTCTATCGCACAGGCAAAAGCCAGCTTACAACTGGCATTAACCCGCCTTAACCCCGCCGATATGTTTAACGTTATCGAATTTAATTCGACCTTTAGTCAGCTCTTCAGAGCCCCCAGACAGGCCAGCAGAGCAAATCTAAATCTCGCAAAACACTTTGTTGACCGCCTACACGCTAGCGGTGGCACTGAGATGGCGCCCGCACTCGAGGCTGCGCTGACCAGCCCAACGGCTGAGGGCTGGCTTAAACAGGTGGTGTTTATTACTGATGGCAGCGTAGGGAATGAACAGCAACTATTTGGAATTATTCACAATCAATTGAAAAATGCGCGTCTATTTACCGTCGGCATTGGCTCCGCACCCAACAGTTTTTTTATGCGTAAAGCAGCGCAGTTCGGGCGCGGCACCTTTACACACATAGGAAAAACCGACGAGGTTGCAGAAAAAATGGGCGCTTTATTTATCAAGCTCGAAAGTGCTGTGCTCACGCAGCTAAGCGTACAATGGCCCGCTGGCATCCAAGCGGAAGTTTGGCCCGAGCGCCTACCCGATCTCTATGCCGGCGAACCTTTGCTTTTGGCTGCCAAAATTGCCGGCTCGTGGCAACCCGGCGACACCGTGAACCTAGTTGGTTATAGCAATGGCCAATCCTGGCAGCGCTCGCTGGCTTTAACAAGCCCGCAATTACCGCAAACCGCACCCCCCAAAGGTATTGCAACTGTCTGGGCCAGAGCGAAAATAGACGCATTGCTGGATGACAAAGTGCGAGGAAGACAGGAATCAGAAGTGCGCGAGGCCGTGTTGAACATTGCCCTGGCCCACGAACTTTTATCGCCCTACACCAGTCTGCTGGCCATCGACGAAACACCCAGGCGCCCTGCCGATCAAGCACTCAACAGTCAGCCGGTTACCAACTTACTGCCCAAGGGTCAATCCGCCCCGGCGCTTATGTATCCGCGCACCGCCACAGCCGCACCACTTTGGCTAAGCCTTTGCATCGCAGCGCTAATGGCACTGGCAGTGCTTAACCGACGGGTGTTGTATGCGCGCGATTAGTGGGAAGCCGCGAGCGGGCTTGGTTTTCTGTGTGAATACTGCGCTGGTGGCTCTGTGCCTTTACAGCGCCTGGGCCGCCAGCTGGATTTACGCAAAGGCGGAATTGGCCCAGTGGTTAATAGAACGCGCGTGGGAGCGGCGTTTATCCGACCCCGATACCACTGTGAAACCCTGGTCGTGGGCCGACACCCAACCCGTCGCCCGGCTAACACTACCCAACGGCGAGCGTTTGATTGTGTTACAGGGTGCGCAGGGAAACAGCTTGGCTTTTGGCCCCGGATTGGTTGAAGGTAGCGCACCACCGGGCGCCGGCTATGCGGTTATCGGCGGCCATCGCGACACTCACTTCGCGGCGCTGGCCAATGCCCGCGCGGGCCAAATTTTGGCGGTACAAACCCTGGCGGGGGACAATATCGCATTTCGCATAAGTGCGGTGGAAGTCGTCGATATACAAGCGCTGGCGCTGGCGCCAACGCAGGAAAATATATTGACTTTGGTTACCTGCTACCCCTTTGACACGGTGCGCAGCGATCCAGATAAACGCTGGGTGGTGACGGCAAAACCCCTTCAGCTTTAAACGCTAAGGGGCTTTCGTTTATGCGCTAAGGGGCTTTCGCTGCCGGCGTGGGGGCAACAGAAACCTGATTGCGACCGCCGTGCTTACACTGGTACAGCGCCTGGTCTGCAGCCTCTAGCCAGGCCGTTTCCGAACCGTAATTGGTGTGAATTTCTGCAACACCAAGGCTAATGGTAAATTGAATGGTATGCTCTTCGTGCGTCACCACCTGCTGTTCAATGAGCTTGCGCAGGCGCTCTGCAAATATTTTAGCGCCGTCGGCGTCCGTGTGCGGCAAGATAACCGTAAACTCCTCGCCGCCATAGCGGCCAACGCAATCGCTGTCGCGTGCACAGTCTTTAACCAGCGCTGCCACCAGTTTAATCACCTCGTCGCCGGCCTGGTGGCCGTAGGTATCATTGACCTTTTTAAAGTGATCAATATCAAATATCACCAAGCTATACTGCCGATTGTACCGTTGATGCAACGCCCAGGAGTGCTCGAGCTGCTCCTGCCAGTAGCCTCGATTAAACAAGCCCGTTAGGCGGTCTGTTCGACTGAGGATAGCAAGTTCTTTATTTGCCGTTTCCAGCGCGAGTTTATTGGTGGCAATATCGGTTACGTCGTAGAGCGTCATCGACACAAGATCTGTCTCGCCACTGGCACTGCGAATCGCTCGAAGCACGACGTTTTGATACATAAAATGCGATTTTGCCGTAATGGGCCGATAGGCCGAAAACCCCATTAAATGCGGCACTTGCTCCCAGGTGATAAACACTTCATTTTCAAGCAGAAGGACCGTATCCAACTCTCGCTGAAACCACGGATTTTTTAACTCGGGGTACACATCGAATAAACATTGCTCGCGCATTTCGGTGGAGCTGAAACCCGAGTGGTTTTCCATAAAATGATTCCATACCGCGATATTGCCCTGGCGATCAAATACAACCAAGCCAAGGTCAATGTGCGTGACCATATCCATCAGCCAATGCATTTCGCGCATTTCCATCAGGCTTGCCCCTCATCCAACAGCAGACCCACTCGATCCAATATCCGCTCGCCACTTGTCTTGGGCAGAAGGATCATCAAGTCACAACCAAAGTCTCGTTCAGAAAAATTGTAGGGAATCTCTATCATCAGTACGTCGTCAACTGCTGAGTTGTAGATGAATTCACTACCCATGATATTGTGCGCAAGTAAAATGGGCTGACTCTTGCTAAATGTTAAATCCACCTCGTGACCAAAACGCGACAGAAAGGCGCCAATGAGCACTGAGGCTGCATCCAGCACCGGTGCATTGTTCGATTCGGGAATCGCTTTGAGCTCTGCCATTAGCCGGCGCAAGCCAGTGACGCCATCGCGATCCGCGTAGAGAATAGCCTCGCCGGCCAAGCCGCGCGATACAAAACCTTGGGACACCACTGTCTGCCCCCCTAATTGAAATACCCCGAGCGCCATCTCAAGCTCCGCCGGTGTCAGCCAGGCGACATTGGGAATAGGCAGCTGAATAAAGGTTTTGAGCAATACCGCAAGTTTTGAGGCGGCATCCCCCATGGCAATATTGGAAACTTCGCGCAGGCTATCGAGTGGACTTGTTTCAGTTTCCGGCGTATTGATCATCGGCGCCGGAGTGGGCGCTACCGGGGCGGCATCGGCGGCGGGTTCTGGCGCATCGCCAATAAAACCGTAATCGCGCAGTGTTTTGTGCAGCTTTTCCGTATCGATGGGCTTCTGAATAAAATCCAGTGCGCCAAGCGCCATAACCTTGTCGCGCGCCTGCGGTTGAATATCTCCGGAGATGACCACAACGCCGCACTCAATTTGTTGCTCGCGAATGGCCGCCAGGGTTTCAAAACCATCCATCACTGGCATGGTGAGATCCAGTAGCAATAAATCGATGGTTTGCGACTTCAATATATCCATGGCCATTGCGCCATGTTCAGCGAAAGTGATTTCCTCGGCAAAGCCAGGAGGCAGTGACCTGGCAGCTTGTTTACGCGCCATGCCAGAATCATCACAAATGAGAATGCGCACCGTTAGCCATAATTCCTAGTGTTTAAGAGACACTAACCAGTATGGCATAGGTTTTTCGATTTGCTTGAAATGCGCGGGTTCCAGGGTCAGGCCCTGGAACTCGCACGGCGCCGCCCGAGTGGATTAGCGGTGGAGCGGCTGGGTCGCCTGAGTGAGCCAATGCAGGTCGTCGCCCTCCAGTTGCGGCGCCATGGCGTCGAATACGCGACGATGGTAACGATTCAACCAGTCGATTTCCGCATCGGTCATTAGCCGGGTATCAAATAGGCGCGTATCCATCGGTACCAGTGTCAGTGCTTCGAATGCATAGATTTCGCGCTCGGCGCCCACTAGCTCGTCGCACCGAACCACAGCCACTAAATTCTCCAGGCGAATGCCAAAGGCGTGGTCGCGGTAATAGCCCGGCTCATTGGAGCAGACCATACCCGGTAGTAATGGGACGGCATTGGGCGCTTTGGAAATGCGCTGCGGGCCCTCGTGCACTGCCAAAAAATGGCCGACGCCATGGCCGGTGCCATGATCGTAGTCAAAACCCTCGGCCCACAGAAATTGGCGCGCTAGAACATCCAGCTGGTGGCCGCTGGTGCCCTTGGGAAAACGCGCCTGGTCCAATGCTATATGGCCTTTGAGTACCAGCGTCACCATGCGGCGCATCTCGTCGGTGACATTGCCAATGGCCACTGTCCGGGTGATATCCGTGGTGCCATCCGGGTATTGGGCCCCAGAGTCCACCAAGTAAATACTGTTATTGGGCAGCGTGGCAGGCGTGCCGTTTTGGTGATTGTAGTGACACATAGCGGCATTGCCCCCGGCCGCTGAGATGGTATCAAAACTCAGATCCTGAAACTCGGGCAGCGCCTTGCGGAAGCTGAGCAGCTTATCTGCCAGTTCGCCCTCATGGTAAAACCGACCACCGGCCACTTCGGCATCCAGCCATGCCAGAAATCGGCACACGGCGGCGCCGTCGCGCAGATGAGCCTTGCGCATTCCCTCTAGTTCCGCGTCATTTTTAGCGGCTTTGGGCAGGGCCGCTGGATCTGCACCGGCCACCAGTACAGCGCCGCCGGCCGCGGCTTGCTGTTGGCACCAGGCGTTGGACTCTCTGGGGTCTGCTAGTAATCGCTTACCTGCAAGAGCTGACAATGCCTGAGACAGTTGCGTTTCCGCTTTAAATTCTACCCCGGCCCCCACGTGCGCATCTAAGCCATCGATGCACTTGTCCAGATCGGTAAAAAACTGCATTTGGCCGTCGCTGTGCAGCAGCGCGGTGCCCAGTACAACTGGCAGGCAGGGAATGTCGTCGCCGCGTATATTCAGCAGCCAGGCAATGGAATCGCAGGCACTGATTAGCGCACAGTCGGCACCGGCCTCGGCAATTAGCTGGCCCACGCGCGCGCGCTTAGCATCACTGGTGGCGCCTGCCGCCGCGTGGCTGAACAACCGGATTTTAGCCTTGGGCGGTGCCGGTCGGTCGCGCCAGCTGCAATCGACGGGGTTCTCCGCCAGTGCCACCAGCTGCAAGCCACGCCGGGCCAACTCCCGCTCAGTCTGCTGCGCCCAGGTCAGCGTGTGCATACGTGGGTCATAGCCCACCTTGGCACCGCTTGGCAGACGCGCGGCCAGCCAGGCGTCTAAGGCGTCGTCAGTCATACTGTGGTAGCTGTAACAGGCCGCCGGCGCCTGGTTTTTAACCTGAATAGTGTAGCGCCCGTCCACGAAAATACCCGCGGCCTCTGCCAGCACCACAGCAAAGCCCGCCGAACCCGTGAAACCGGTCAGCCACAGCAGCCGCTCGTTGCTTTCGGGCACGTACTCGCCTAGGTACTCATCGGCCCTGGGCTGAATGTATGCATCAACGCCGGTATTGGCCATGTGCGCGCGCACGGCATCCAAGCGTTGTTGAATATCGGCAACCTGAGGTGTGCTATGGGGCATGGTTAACTCCTGAAAACCCGGTGAATATGCCAGTGTAACGAACTGATCCGCGCTTTACACAATTGCAGCTGTGCGATTGCGCCTTGCATATGGCCATGGGGCCGTTAAAATTCCCCTCCTTTTTCAGTCATCTCAGCGCGGGCACAGGCCTGCATCGGACCCTATGAATATCCGCGAGCTCCTTACCCAAAAAGCCCACTCCGCCATGGTTGCCATCGGCTTGCCCGAGGACGTAAACCCCAACGTGGCCCCGGCCAAGAAAGCCGGCTTTGGCGATTACCAAATCAACGGCGCCATGGCGGCGGCCAAACACCTGAAGACTAACCCTCGGGAGCTGGCCCAGCGCATAGTGGATGCACTGGACTTGGCCGATATCGCCGCCAAACTGGAAGTGGCAGGCCCCGGCTTTATCAATATCCACCTAAAGCCCGAATGGCTCGCACAACAGGTAAGCCAGGTGTTGGCGGACCCAAGACTGGCCCTGGCCAAGGTGAGTCAGCCCGACACCGTGGTCATCGACTACTCTTCGCCAAATTTGGCAAAGGAAATGCACGTGGGTCATATTCGGTCCACCATCATTGGGGATGCGCTGGCCCGCTTGCTGGAATTCCAAGGGCACAAGGTAATTCGCCAAAACCACGTGGGCGACTGGGGCACCCAGTTTGGTATGTTGATCGCCGAGCTGGAGGAGCAACTCGCCACCAAAGACAGTGCTGGCTTTGCGCTTAAAGATCTGGAGCAATTCTATCAGCAGGCAAAAAAGCACTTCGACGACGATGCGAACTTTGCTCAAAAAGCACGCGATTACGTGGTAAAACTGCAGGGTGGCGATCAGCACATTCTGACTTTGTGGGAAAAATTTAAGGACATCTCGCTCCAGCACGGCGAAGAAAACTACAAGACCTTAAACGTCACCCTCACCCGGGCCGATGTCCGCGGCGAAAGCACCTACAACAGTGACCTGCCGGTGCTAGTACAAGACCTTCTCGCGCGCGGTATCGCCGTCGAAGATCAGGGCGCTATTGTTGCCTTTTTAGAGGAGATGAAGGACAAAGAAGGCAATCCTTCGGTGGTAATCATCCAGAAACAAGGTGGAGGCTATTTGTACGCCACCACCGATTTGGCGGCCATGCGCTATCGCGTCAATCAACTCGGCGCCAACCGCATCATGTACTTTATAGATGCCCGCCAATCGCTGCACATGCAGCAGGTGTTCACACTCTCGCGCAAGGCAGGCTACGTTAGCAATGAAGTCAGCTTAGAGCACCACGCGTTTGGCACCATGATGGGCACCGACGGCAAGCCCTTTAAAACGCGCTCCGGCGGCACCGTTAAACTGGCAGAACTGTTAGAAGAGGCCATTGAGCGCGCAACCAACGTCGTCAGCGAAAAAAATCCGGACTTATCCGAAGAAGAAGCGCTGGAAATTGGTCGCAAAGTGGGAATAGGTGCAGTGAAGTATTCGGACCTGTCCAAAACCCGCACCAACGATTACATTTTTAATTGGGACGCCATGTTGGCTTTCGAAGGTAACACTGGACCCTACTTGCAGTACGCCTACACCCGTATTCAAAGCATTTTCAGGAAAGCGGGCGAGCTACCCGACCATGCGCCGCTACTTTTGGTCGCCGAGCAGGAAAAAGCACTGGCGTTGCGATTACTGCAATTTTCTGAGGCACTGAACCAAGTTGCTGCCGAAGCGCTGCCCCACGTACTGTGTAATTATTTATACGAATTGGCCAGCCAGTTCATGAGTTTTTACGAAGCCTGCCCCATGCTGAAAGATGGCATAGACGCGCCCGTTAAAGCCAGCCGCCTGCAGCTGAGTCGCGCCACTGCCCGCACACTGGCTCAGGGGTTGGCACTATTGGGCATCGAGGTTAGCGATAAGATGTAAGTCGCATCTTTGGGGTCAACTAAAATCGGGAGAGGCTTCGCCCTCTTCCAGATCTGACTCCCAGGGTGCCTGTAAATACCACTCAGGTACCGCCGCTGGCGGCATCGGACGGCCCAGAAAATACCCCTGGGCCTGGTTGCATCCCATATCTATTAAGCAGTCGAGCGTTTCTTGATTTTCAACGCCCTCCGCTACCACATGCAACCCCAGGTTGTGGCCTAGATTCACGGTGGACCGGACAATCACTTCGTCTTGCTTATCTTCGAGCATTTGATGCACAAAGGAAAAGTCAATCTTCAATGCCTGCACAGGCAGGCGTTTGAGATAGGCCAAAGAAGAATAGCCGGTACCGAAGTCATCGATGGATAATTTTATGCCCAGGTCGCTGATTTGCTGCAACAGTAACAGTGCGCGACTGGGATCTTCCATTATTGCGCTTTCGGTAATTTCCAATTCCAAAGCCGAAGGCGGCAGTTCATTTTTTTCCAACAAACTGGCCAGTTTTTTTGGCAGTCGCTCATCCAGTAAATTACGCGTGGAAAGGTTGACGGCCACCGACACATAAAAACGCTGGTTATGCCACAATCGGCACTGGCGAATACTCGCCTCCAACACCCACTCAGTCAGCGGGTGAATAATATCGGTGGCCTCTGCCATGGGAATAAAATCACCGGGCGGAACAAACCCCAGTTCGCTGTGATCCCAGCGCAATAACGCTTCAAAGCCGTGTAACCGGCCGGTGGTCAGCTCCACCTTGGGCTGATAATGAAGCATCAACTGATCGGCGCGGATGGCTCTGCGCAGATCGCTCATTAGCGCAAAACGTTTAGGCGAATGGGGGTCTATTTCCGGGCTGTAAACGGCAATCCCCGAGTATTGCGACTTGGCGTTATACATGGCCACATCGGCAAAACGCATAAGTGCGCTTACATCTTTGGCCTGCTGCGGGCGAAGGGCAATTCCTATAGCCGCGCTAATTTCGCTGGTAAATCCGCTCAGGTGGTAGGGTTCGCGAATGGCCTCTAACAAACGGTGTGCCACCACCACTGCCTGCTGACTATTGCGTATTAAAGGTAAAAATACCGCAAATTCATCCCCCCCTAAACGGGCCACCAGCGCATCCATGTCACTAAGTTCATCCTGCAGACGCGGGCCAATTTGCATTAGCAGCTTATCGCCAATTTGGTGTCCAAGCGTGTCATTCAGGTCCTTAAAGCGATTCAGATCAATTAACAGCAGCGCCATATGCTGGCTTTCTGGCTTTTCTGAAAAATTTTGACGCACGGTTTTATACAGGAAATTTCGATTTGGCAAACCCGTTAGTGCATCGTGCTGGGCCTGGTACTCCATCTTTGCCAAGTAGCGCCGCTTTTCAGTGACATCGCGCGTGATTCCCCACACATGTTTTAGCTGGTGATTCTCAACTATACCCAAGGTACTGACGGTTAACTCCAACCGTTCGCCGTCGGCGCGCTCGCGAAAGGTATTGATATCCCGCAACCGGTAGTTGGACTCAATAAAATGCTGCATACCCAATCGGTGCGATTCAATACCGCGATCAAACATAGGGACACCCAATAAAACTTCCGGGCTACTGCAATCGCGAAAATCCGCCATCACTTGGTTGCACTCGGAAAACAGCGCGCGTTGGCCCAGCAAGTCTATTTGCTCTTCCAGCGGTAACCGCGTGTCGATGGGGGGCTCTATACGACAGCACCAAATACCGTCCATGCTATTGGCAATAAACGCGCGGTAGCGGCTTTCGCTGTCTTGCAGCTCTCGCTCAATCAGCTTTTCCTTGGTGATGTCGCGTAGTACAAGCAATACGCCATTGACCACACCTTCGCTATCGGCGGTGGGAATTTTGTCGATATCAAACCAAAATTGTCGATCGCCAAAATGCAGAGACTCTGTCACGCCCACTTCGGCAAAATTGGTGCGCGCTACCTGCATCACCTCTCGCTGTAGCTGCGCAATCTGGTGGCAATCGCAGAAAACTTCCACCAGTGTCTGGCCCTGCAGACATTTACCATGAAAGAAACTCTCTGCGGCCTCGTTGCTGTGTTTGACGCGCCCCCAACGATCAAGATATAAGATAAGATCCTGCACGCTGTCTAATAAAAGTCGAAGTTCCTGCTGCTGGGTAGCAATCACCTGTTGTTGTTTGTGCAGGTGGGTAATGTCGGTGAACAGGTGGCCCACGGCAAACATGTCGTCTGATTCATCGCGCACGGGAAAGCTGGACCACACATAGCGGGCCGGCAATTGGGCCGACAGGGGCAAACTCTGCTCGCCGGTAATCGCCGATTGCTGCGCTATCACTTGCTGCTCGCGCTGATGAATCAGATCGCAGGTAGCCGCATCCAAGAGGTGGTCATCGCGCAGCCCCTGGACCTTTGCCGGGCCGTCAAACAAAAGCTGTAGGTACAGGTTGTTAGCAAACAGGTAATTGCCGCTTAAATCCTTTACCGCAACTGGCGGTGCACCGCGCTGCCCCAATACGCCTGTCAGAAGTTGGGTGTTGCGCGCCAAGGCCTGCTGCGCGCGCAGTTCCTCTGACCGGTTTTCATAGGTTGCCAAGACAAAGAGCAACTGCCCTTGATGATCCAGGAGTGGTGCTAAATTTGCACGTAAATGCAATTTTGGAGCTTCGGCGGGCTGGATATTTAGTAGGTGCGACAAATCAAATACCAGATTTACCGTTTGCGAACGCCCGCTAGATAGCGCTTGAATAATGTCCTGATACTCGGTGTCGGACACGCTACTGCCCGGACTAGACAACAACTCAAATTGCGGGTGATTACTGAGAAACTGCCCAGTTTCCTGGTGAAACAAGCGCTCGCAAGCCTTATTCGAACGCACCATACGGCCCTGCTGATCCAGTAGCGCCTTAGGCACATGGCTCAGTTCGAAAAGGCTTTCAAACAATTGTTGATAGTTATAACTAAAGTCTGCGCTTTGATCGGCGACAGCCGGCGCGATAAACCCTGCCGCCGATTGTCTGTCGATATCGAAGCTGCCCAGCAGCACCAATGCACCGCCCTGTTTTAGACGTAGCTGACAACGCAGCTGGCGCTGCCTGCCCTTTAAGAGCCGCCCTACCTGCCCCAGCAGCAGCGTCTGATCACCGGGGGTAATAACGCCTAAAAGGTCTTCAAACTGCGATATGTGCAGCGCTTTTGGCGAGTCGACCAGCGCTGCCAGTTGCGGCGACACCTGAAATTTGCCGGCGGGGATATCCCAGCGCCAGAGCGCGACGTCGGTCTGGTTCATGACTTGCCAACACAGGCCCGCCACGCCATTTTGATCCAGTCCAACGTCAAGGTGAGAGTTCCGTGAATTGGCTACCCTTGCCGTCATGGTGTGTATGCCACCCTGTGCATGCCCAGTTCCATAGTAGAGTCTAGCTGACTAATACCTCCGTGCCGGAAAATTCGCGATATCTGCTACCTTTCCCTAAAAAACAAGCAAATACGCGCAACTCTTGTCGCCACACGAGCCGTCGTAATCCCTTGGCGGCCCACCGAGGGTAGCCGCTAGGAGACTAACGCACTGCAACTCGTCGGGGCGCGGCATGCGCCCGCCGGCGCTAGTAATGTGGCGGGCGCTCGCTGCTGGCCTCACCACCTTGATCGACTCGGTACTGCAAATCCAGATGTTTGTCGCTCAAGGTTTTGAGCTGTGCCTTTAAACGAATGAGCTCGGCATCCTGGCGCGACAATATATTGTTTAGCTCAGAGAGCATGTCCTCTTGAAACGCCACCCGGATTTCAAGCTCTTCTACTCTTGCTGCCCACTCGCCAATTTTTTCGTCCGACATCTCCGACCTCCGTTACAGCGCCTGATATAGCGCATTAATTAATCGCTCAGCGCGACTGTCAATCAGCAGGCTTTGCGCCATTTGATTAGACACAAATCCAAAACTGATGTCGTAGTCCGGGTCGGCAAAACCCAAACACCCCCCAGCTCCTGCGTGACCAAAGGCGCGCTCTCCACGCCCCAGCCGGCGGTCGCCGCCCGCTTGAGTAAGCATGAAACCCAGTGAAAAGCGCATGGGCGTTTGCAGCACCCGGTCAGTGCCAGCGCTGCGCTCCTGCCAACACCAAGCGTTTTTGCCTGCAGGCAGCAGGACGGTTCCCGCAATCAGCGCATCGTAAAATTTAGCCAGGTCGCGCGCCGAGGCGTGACCATTGGCCGCAGGAATTTCAGCGCTGCGCCAAGCTGCGCCATTGGTGCCCACCATTAAACTCATGGGATTAGTGAAGGCCTGGTTAACCACTCCTGCGGGATCATCTTTCATGGCGCGGCCCAGCTGCAGTACGCCTTGCTCTGCCTTGGCGCCCCGTATGGCGCCCACCTCAGCCAGCAGGGGTTGCTCGTCGACGGGCACGCCAAAACGCACCGTCAAGCCAAGGGGCCGGGCAATGGCGCTATCAAAGGCCTCGCCATAACTGCGCGCGCCCGTCACCCGCCGCACGACCTCGGCCAAAATCCATCCGTAAAGTATGGGCGAGTAGCCCTGTGCACTCCCCGGTGTCCACCAAGGTGTTTCCTGGGCAATTAACTTGCGCACTTTATCGGCATCGAAGATATCTGTTTCTGCCACGCGGGTGTGAAACGCATTTACCCCCGAGCGGTGACACAATATTTGCTCAAGGGTAATCGTACCTTTGCCGTTCGCACCAAACTCAGGCCAGATGTCCGCCACCGGCTGTGCGAGCGAAAGTCGGCCTTGTGCCACCAGTTGCAAAACGGCTACTGCCGCCATTGGCTTGCCCGCCGAAAATATATTCGCGCGCGTGTCTGCCTGCCAGGGTTGGCTGCCCTGCTTATCTCGAGCACCGCCCCAAATATCGAGCAGCGGCTGCCCCCCTCGGTAGACCGCCAGCGCCGCGCCCTGCGGATGGGCATTTAACAGCGCTTCAAATTCCCGAGAAACCGACTCCAAACCGGCAGCCACTTGCCCCCGTACAGAAAAATTGACCATAACAACTGCTCTGGCTAAAAGCTGGCAATTGTACCCTGAAATCTGCACACTGCCCTCACCCGAAAATGGTCGAGGAGAATCGATGTTATTCAGTAGCTGGCTTGCAGTGGCAGGCATTTGCACACTGGGCGCCATGTCGCCCGGCCCGAGCCTGGCGGTAGTCATGAATAATACCGTCAACTACGGCCGCCGAGCCGGTATGTTGGCGGCAATTGGTCACGGTCTGGGAGTGACAGGCTACGCCCTGGCAACGGCATTGGGGCTGGCCGTGATCATTACCAACTCACCCACCCTATTCACGGTTATTCGCTACGCCGGCGCCGTCTTCTTACTTTATTTGGCCTACAAAAGTTTTACCGCGCCGGCAAGCGGCGCCGCTGCGCCCGCAGAAAGCCAGCCTAAGGGTTTTTACAGCGGGCTGTTAATCGCCGTGTTAAATCCCAAAATGGCGGTATTTTTTCTAGCGCTGTTCAGCCAATTTGTGGGCGTCGACGCCGGCACTGGCGAGAAAATCATTTTGGCATTAACCGCCGGTACCATCGACACTCTATGGTATTTATTGGTGGCCTGGGGCCTTGCCACACCGTCGATACTGGCCTGGCTGAGCCGACACCAGCAAATTATCAACCGCCTTTTTGGCGTCGTTATTGCCCTGTTGGCTGCCAGCATTTTGCTGCAGGGTTAAGCGGTGCGGCCGATGCGGCCCCGCTAGCCGTCGGCTGGCCCACCGGTTTCGGCGAGTTGCGTTAATTTGCCACCGCAAAATCGGCAATAATCCGCATCCATTTCATGATTACCTTTCGCGCAACTGCCGCACCGGATAGTGCCCCGGTGTTGGGTGACCTGCTGCACCAACTCGGCGGTGAAAATACCGGTGGGTATAGCAATAATCGAATAGCCCGTTAACATTACCAGGGCCGCCAAAAACTGGCCCATGGGCGTATGCGGAGTGATATCGCCATACCCCACGGTGGTAATACTGACAATGGCCCAGTAAATACTTTTTGGAATGCTGGTAAAGCCGTTTTCCGGCCCCTCTACCACATACATCAAGGAACCAAATACCGTCGTTAGCACCAGCACAGAGCTAAAAAACACCAAAATTTTACGCCGAGCCATCAACATCGAGCGCACCAAAATATTAGCTTCTTGCAAATAGCGCACTAACTTTAGAATGCGAAAGATGCGCAGCACGCGCAGCAATCTGATGGTCAACAGGTAGTTAAGGTCGCCAAAGAACAAACCCAGGTAGCTGGGCAGAATAGACAACAAGTCCACCAGCCCGTAGAAGCTTTTCACATAAGCCCAACGGTTTGTCGACACATAGATGCGCACGCCGTATTCAAGCGTGAAAATCAACGTAAACATCCACTCGGCCACCGCAAACGCCAGACTCCACTGACCGGACAGGCCGTGCAGGGTTTCCAGCATCATCACGGCGACACTCAGCAATATGAGCGCGATCAACACCAGATCAAAGGTGCGGCCAGCCGGTGTGTCGTAGCCGAAGATAATGTCGGAAATGCGGGTGCGCAGACTCGGCGCTGTGTTTTCGGGAGATTCGCTCATTGCGGAACCGGCCTTAACTTTTAACGTGGGCCGCCAAGGATTACAATAGCCGGCCCTTTTTGCAATGCCGGCTGCCCTCAACCCGGCCACGGAGCCCTTGCCCATGTCTGTCATACTGTCTCGCCTCAAGTGCCCTTGGTGCCAAACGCCGGTTACCAAGGCTCAATTGAAGGCCAATGGCCTGCTGCAAACCTACCTGAAGCGCGAAGCCGTGGCCTGCCCGCACTGCCAAGGCCGAATAGCATTGCCCGAGAAGGCAGAAACCATGATCAGCAGCGGGCTCTTTGTAGCCGTATTTTTAGCGCCGCTATTCGCCTATTTTAATTGGCTGGCGATCAATCCCGTGCTGCTATTTTCGTTGGGTGTTGCCCTGGTTTTAACCGGCATTTATTTTCAAAAGCTCCAAAAAGTCACCGAGGAGGCATCCGGCAATGAGTAAAAACAGCCGCTTGGTTTACAGCACAGAGACAGGTCGGATAGATGCACCCAAGGGCAATGAGGTGCCACCAACGGGCGACGGCATAGTGCGCATTGCACGCAGCTCAAAAGGGCGCGGCGGTAAGGCCGTAAGCGTGATTACGGGTTTAGGGCTAGACAAAGAGGCGCTGAAAACGCTGGCCAAGGCCCTAAAACAGGTGTGCGGCGTGGGCGGCGCAGTCAAGGACTGGGACATCGAAATTCAAGGCGACATGCGCGACAAGCTCAAAGCCGAGCTGGAAAAACGCGGCTACACCGTCAAACTGGCGGGCGGCTGACAGTGATCGACGCCCCCTTCCCACCTGAATACCTCAAGCTGCTGGTCACTACCCCCATGCCGTTCGGCAAATACCAGGGGCAATTACTGGCCGACCTCCCCGAGCCCTACCTGGTGTGGTTTCACGGCCAGGGATTTCCCAAGGGAAAGCTAGGGGAGTTACTGGCACTGGTGCACGAAATCAAGGTCAACGGCCTGGAACCGCTGCTCGAACCCCTGCGCAATCGGCCCGCCCATTTTAATCCGCACGCCTAGTCGAGGCTGGCCCAGCTTTTGCTCTACCCCTCTCATCACCATTAACACGCACAAAACCGTCAAATTTTTGGCGAACGCATAGGTTATCTGAGGGTATTCATCATGGATCAAGCCACAATTTGGTCACTGCTAGACACCTTGGCAAAAATAGGCATGGGTGCGCTGCTACTCGGCCTGGGCCTGTGGTTTGCGCACTTCCGCAAGCCTGGCCAGCCCACCTCGCCGGACGCTATCGCCGCCCAGCGCAAGCTGAAAGTGTACGAGGAGGTATCGCGGCAAATGGGCAATGTCAGCCACATCTTTGCCAAATATTCGGCGCTGGTGATTGAATCTGTGCGCTTTGGCGCCCGCTGGCCCCAGGCACGCCGCACAGAGCTGGACAGCATTAACAACGAATTAGTACAGGAGTTTCGCCGCATGGCCGACGCCGAGGCCAACCTGCTGCTAATTGGCGAAAAGGGCCTGGAAAAAAACCTGCGTCTGTACGGCGCGCAGATAGCCTTGTTCCGCAAGCAGGTATACGTGGGGCGCCGCGATATCAGCAACCAAGAGATTGCCGATCTCAAGCAGGACATCTACAAATTACGCGAGCAATTTTACGACGTACTCAGCAAGAAATACGACGACAACATCCGAAAAAGTGCGTAGCGCGTGAACTGGGCTCGTTATTGACCTGTTGCCAGCAGGAACAGATTCAGGAATGATGTCGCGATGCAAGCTGTGGGTAGGTGCATGCTTCCTATAAAATAACGGCAAAAGCAACGGCACGCTGAAAATGAGCTCTGATTTATTTTACTTTGGTAAATGGCAGGTACTGCCCAACGATAACACGATTTCCAGTGATTCGGGCATCAAAACGATTGAACCCAAAGCCATGGATGTGCTAGTCGAGCTTTGTAGCAACCCAGGCACGGTACAAAGCGCAGATGCGTTATTAAGCCGATGTTGGGGCAGCGCTCCAATGGGTGACAACCCCGTACATAAAGCGATTAACCAGTTACGCCGCGCGCTAGGCGATAGCGCGAGCAAACCAACTTATATTGAAACAATTCGCAAACGGGGCTATAAAACTCTAGCCCCGGTAAAACGCCCTCTCGACGAGACAACAAAACAAGGCACCTGGGTTAAAGGCTCACCCTACCCAGGGCTATCTGCATTCAATGCCGAGCACTCTCAGGTGTTTTGTGGCAGAAGCCATCAAATAAAAACACTGCTAGATCGAATCGTTACGCAAATAGATTTTGGTCGTGCTTTTTGCCTTGTACTAGGTCGAAGTGGTTGCGGAAAATCGTCGCTCATTCAAGCAGGTATCCTACCAATTCTATCGGCGCCGCAAGGCTACAAGCACATTAAAGTTGAATCAGCCAGCTGTATCGATTTGGGAGATGTTGCACCCGATCACTTTTGGTTGGATTTTGCTAGCTCGCTGTTGGATTGGGAACTGGATAGCAACTCAATTTTTGACCAATGGAGCGCCGCGCAGCTAGCCACACTACTGCAGAGCAGCGAAGGCATTCAGAAAGTCATTGATCACTGTGATCAGCAACTTCAGAGACATTCAACAAAAAATAGATTACCTATACTAGCGCTATTTATCGACAAACTTGAAGCCGTATTGGTTGACGGAAGAATCTCCAAAGACGATCGGAACAAGGTTATTACACTAATCGATAAATTCAGTGAGTGTGGCAATATTTTAATCCTTAGCGCATGCCGAAATGATTACTACCCACAACTGGCTCAGCATGCCAGCCTTATGGCAGGAAAAGCTAACGGCGCTCACTTTGACCTGGAAGTTCCTGGTCGTGCCGAGCTTATGGAGATCATTCGAAAACCTGCGCAAGCAGCCGGCCTCACATGGGAAACAGACTCAGTTAGCGGCAGCAGCCTTGACGAAATAATTTGCACGCAAGCGAGCACTAGCGAGGATGCACTTCCCTTGCTGCAATATACATTACAAGAACTGTATATCATGCGTGACGGCAACAAACTCACTACTGAGGCATACAAGACCCTTGGCGGGATGGAAGGTGCACTTAGTAAAAAAGCCGAAACAACTGTCGAAAACCTAACAGCCTCTGAAAGAGAAGCACTTCCCAGAGTTTTATCACTTTTGATAAATATGGCGTCGGATGAAAGCACAATTAGCTGTCGCGCGGTTCGCTGGTCTAAACTCGAAAACAACAATGAAAGATCATTAGTGCAAGCCCTTGTCGACGAAAGATTGTTTGTTTCATTCCTCATGATTGATGAACCATGCTTTGGCGTTGCACACGAATCCATAATTCGCCACTGGAATCGAGCAACCCAATGGCTGGAAGAACATAAAGAAAGTCTAAAAGCAAAAGCAAGGCTTGTGCAATCAGCTCATCGTTGGAACAATGAAAATAAAAACGCCTCCTACCTACTGAGCCAAGGAAAACCTCTACAAGAAGCCATTTCTATCCGTGACAACGCACTATTTCAACTAAGCGAAATAGAAAAACTTCTAATCATCAAGTCAGAAAAAAAATCTAACCTGCTGAAAGTATACAAAACCGCTATAGGTATAGCACTATGCAGCCTTAGCGCAACTTCGCTATACATGGCCCATGAAAGTAAAAAGGCACAAGAGTTTGCGCAAGAAAAACGCCTGGAAGCAGAAAGCCTAGTGGGTTTCATGGTGGGAGAGTTTTCAGAAAAACTCCGCACACTTGGCCGAATGGATCTATTAGACGGGATAAGCAACAGAGCACTTGAATACTTCACTAACAGCTCTGACAATAACAACAACCTAACTGCGAAGACACGCACTCAATATGCACAAACCATTGAATCCATTGGTGAAGTTGCCCTATCCAGAGGGAAAACAGATGAAGCCCACCAAGCACTATTAACTGCGCGATCACTCTTTCAAAACCTTCTACACGAAAATCCGAATGATTTCGACATACTCCGCCAACTCGGCGCCAATGCTTTCTGGCTGAGCACCATCCCTTACAACCAGTCGGATTATGATACTGCCGAAAAGTATGTAAGAGAGTACTTAACATACAGCAGTGAGATGTACAAAATAGATAAGAATAGCCTCGAAGCCATTCAAGAATTTTCATACGCCAACAATACACTAGGCACACTGGCCTTCAGAAAGAATAAGTTTTTAGAAGCAAAAAACTATTTTATGAAATCGCTTGACCTGAAGCTAAAGGCGCTAAAACTATCCCCAGAAGACACTCTATTAACTACCGACCTCGCAAGCACATACTCCTGGCTTTCAAGCTCCGCTTTAAGCTCAGGCGATGCTCAACAAGCAATGCACTACCTAAATCAAGAGCAGGCATTGCTAATTCAATTAAGGGAAAGCTCTCACAACAATTCGCAAACAGATTTTGAGCAAGCATTATCTTATTACCGAGAAGCACTACTACTTAAAGACCAAAATGAATTACTTGAATCCATTCAGAAAATTCAAAAAAGCGCAAATATCTTACTAAGCCTGAACAACTCTGATCCGAGCAATTTGCAATGGGCCATCACCCGCCTAAGAGTTGATACATTACATATAAATTTATTGTCGCTAGAAAATCCTGAAACAACACCAAAATCCCTACAATCACTTGACACTCGCATCGAAGAGCTATTAGTTAATACCGCATTTGATAATGTAGGGCAAATGATCAACCTCATGCTAGAAATAAGTCAAGTTCATCAAAACCTTGAAAACTGGTCGAAAAGCAAAAGGTGGCAGACAGAAATTAGTTATCTACTAGAGTCCAACGATAGCAAAAATGACAACGGCCTAAAATTAGCCCATGCTTTGTATTTGTTATTGAACGCAAATTTGGAAAAAATAAGCGGATTTCAAAACCGATACCTAGAGTACTGCAATCAAGCAAAGCAAATCATTGAGCCACTAACCCAAGTATCTTCAGACCCCAAGTATCTCATCCCTTATGCAAAATCCCTTCACTGTCTGAATCAACCGTTAACTGTCAATAATTTGGATCAACGCTTGGCAAAGCTCGGAATTAAAGAAGTGAAATTGTAAAGTCATGCATGTGTACTTTAATGGGTGACGAAGCTGACCTATTAGCTTAGTATCGGCTGAAGCCTAATCACATTGGAATATTGATCACACGCAACGAACAATCACTACAAGCCATCAGCTTGTAAACGCGTCCTGTACTCAACACCTTTTGATTATTTTTTAACCACCTCCTAACGTTCAACAGAGGAAGATACAGTGCCAACTAATACTATCAACTTTACTGTTTCAGTTACTTTCCCCACACCAACAACAGGGGATTTTACCATCTACCAAAACGGCAGGGTGGTCACCGGTGACATTACCGTAACCTGCGCTGAAACAGTCGTCTATGAGTTAACCGACTCTCCCGGTGTCATTTTTACGCAACCTTCAGTCAGCCAAGATCCACACAACAATATTTCGGCCGTCGTCTCGGGTAATGGAAGAACACTCACCATTAGCGATTCTGACCAGGATACGGAAACTATATGTATTAAGTTGGCAGTGATTAACCCCGATGGTGGAGCAACGGTTTACAGCCCAGATCCACAATACCGTAATATTCCTCAATAGCTCTCAGGCAGACTCTTTGCGTGGTCTGCCCTATTCTGCTCAACCGGCACCGCAGGCGGCTATCAGCGGGCAGTGCCGCCCCCTGTTGCCCCCCCCACCTATCATCCGCTTTAAAATACGCATTGAATCTACCGAAATGCCATATGTTTCCACCCCAAAGCTGTGCCCGGCAACAGCCCGCCGACTCGATTACAACCCAACAATTTCTTTATAAATCAATCACTTAAAATCAGAAGGTTATCAGAAGGTTATTTGCAACTCATCCGCCTAAAGTAGCCCTCAGTCGATATAGACGCACATCTCAACTGAGGGTGAAGGATAACCATGAATCGCATCACACAGGCTAGAACCGCCACGATTAACAAGCTCAGTAAGGTACCAAGTACCGACACCGAGCCCACCGAATGCACGCCTAAGATTGAACTTACCGGTGAAAGCATTAACACCTTGAGTGCAGTCCTTAACCATGTTTCGGAAGCAATCATGTTGATCGACATGGAGGGCCATATAGAACTGGCTAACCCTGCGGCGGCCCACCTTCTGGGCGCAAGCGCGAATGGCCTCATTGGTCGCCCCTGGTGGGGATACTTGAGTCGCGCTTATCGCCATGCTTACCAAGCGATATTTAATGACTGGCTAGCTGATCACACGGCCATCCCACACCACGGCCCACAGGAAGCCCTCATTGAGCGAGAAGACGGCAGCTTTTTAGAAGTAGACCTGTCTTTATCTGGCATTCCTGGCGAGCAGCCCAAACTCATTGCAGTGCTGCATGACCTAACCAGCCACAAAGCTGAATATCAGGAGCTACGCCGCCTTGCACGCACCGATGCACTAACCGGCCTTGCAAATCGTCGGGCATTTGATGAGGCACTCTTGCGTCACTGGCGAGATTGCAACAGCGCCAATATGCCTCTTTCCGTCATTTTGCTGGATGTCGACCACTTTAAGCGCTTCAACGACCAGTTTGGTCATGTTCAGGGCGACTACTGCCTGACCAAAATTGGCGAGGCAATCGAGTCCGCCCTCCCTTCGCACCGCTGCCTAGCCGCACGTTACGGAGGCGAGGAATTTGCGGTCATTTTGCCGGGATGTAGCGCCAGGGCAGCACACTCGGCGGCACATGCCATTCAAATGGCGGTCAAAAACATACAATTTGGCGATCAGGGCTTGCCCCCAGGAACGCAAGTTACGGTCAGCCAGGGCCTTGCGAGCCATAAGCGTTCGCACTTCAGACATATTGCAGCCATGGTCAGCGCCGCTGATACAGCGCTATACCAAGCTAAACAATTGGGTAGAAATAAGGTGGTGACCTGTGGTTGTTGTGTTGGGGTCTAATCACGGCGCAATACATTTGTACCGTAGATGCCCCAGGGAATCACCGCTGAACTCAGCGTGATTTGGCCTCAATCCAGCGGGACATGAATTCGGTGGCCCGGTGCTTTTGCTCGTGCAATATTGCACCCACAATGTTGCGCGCCCGATGGCCATCCAGATCCCGGGTCAGTACCTGTAGGCGCTGACTCAGTGCCTGCCCAACGCGCCCGGCGTGCAGCAACGTATTAAAGCGTTCAAACCCGGCCTGTTGTGCTGCTTGCCAGGCACCGCTGTCGTGATAGAAATGCACCACGGCCTCGATAAAGGCCTCGGGCGTGTCGACCACGGCGCCCGGCCAAGCGCCCGCGCCCATGCCCTCGGCCCCGATGGGGCTGGTCACCGACGGTGTGCCGGCAGCCCAGGCATCGGCCAATTTGCCCTTAATCCCCGCCCCAAAGCGCAGTGGCGCCACACACAGGCGGTACTGAGCCAGTGTGGTGCGGGCGTCGCGCGCCCAGCCCTGGACCCGAAACCCCAATTTATCACTGTGTAACTGCTGCGCCTTTTTGGGCTGGTAAGCACCGTAAAGATGCATTTCCACCTCCGGTAATCGCGCTCGCAGCGCCGGCCACAGCTCGCGCAGATAGCGCACCGCATCCCAATTGGGTGCATGGCGGTAGTTGCCTATGAACACCAGGTGGCGGCGCGCCTCAAAGGGCGGCGTGCTTTGCTCCGCTAGAGGCGTTTCCATAAACGGGCAGTGCAGGAGCAAGGCCAGCGGGACCCCCATCCTTTGGTGCAACAGGTCTATTTCTACATTCGAGATCATAAGGCTCAAGTCGCAGCGGTAAATGCTTGCCAGCTCGCGGCGCGCCAGCGGGGTAAACAAATCCCGATCCTCCAGCGCCAGTACCGGCCGCCCCGCTTTCAGTGCCTGCTCGCGCCCGTAGCGCAAGCAGTGCAAGTCCTCGGAGTCCAGAAGCCGCAGCGTTTGCGGACAAGCCTGCGCCAATCGCCAGCCAAATTGCTCTTCAGTGACAAAACGGTCAAAGATCGCAATGGCCGGCTGCAAGTCGCCCACCCAGGTGTCGAAACTGCTAGAGTTCAAGGCCAGTGCCTGCGTCTGCACACCTAATTCGGCCAGATTTGCCGAACTGGGGCCACGCTCGGCCGCACAGCCAAATACCACCTGGTAATCGGCCGCCTGTGCCCACTGGATGAGTTGCAGGATACGGCTTCCGGCCGCGGAGGAGGTGGGTTCGGGCCAGACATAGCCAATTATCAGTAGGGTTTGCGGCATTACACTCGTCACACGGGCAAAACCCACATTCTAACCCAATTGACCGCGTGTTCGTTGGGCACAGCGCAAGAGGTAAATATGAGCGTAACTATCATCACCACCGGCGGCACCATCGACAAAATTTATTACGACGCCAAGAATGACTACCACATAGGCCAACCCCAGGCACCCAAAATATTGGAGCGCGCTGGCGTGACTTTGGATACTCCCATCATTCCGCTGTTTCGCAAAGACAGCCTGGACATTACCGACTCAGATCGCGCGTTGGTGCGCAAAACGGCCGAGGAACAAGCTGGCCACAATATTGTTATCACCCACGGCACCGACACCCTCACTCAAACCGGCATGGCGCTCAAAGGCATCAAGGGCAAGACCATCGTGCTGATGGGTGCGATGTATCCGGCCGAGTTTCGCGATTCAGACGCGGTGTTTAATTTGGGTGCGGCCGTAATGGCGGCGCAGACATTGCCCGAGGGTGTCTACATAGCCATGAATGGCCGGGTGTTCGACCCGGCCCGCTGCGTTAAAAATGTCGCCGAAAATCGCTTTGAAGAAATTGCCAACGACTAGCCGACAAAGACGCGTGAGCTCGGTGCCGGCACCG
>NZ_JBTUOC010000073.1:0-15648 GCF_058345725.1 Simiduia sp.
TGCCGGTGCAATAATGTGCGCTGCAGGCCAAAGGCTTGCGTCAATCTGGCGCTATGTCGCTCATTTTGAGTGCGCTGTGGCGCCAATAGTGGGTTAACCTTGGGCGCTTGAAGGCAGGGGGAGCGCACAATTGGTGCGAAGCGGGTGCGGGTTGAAACAGACGTACGGGCGCCGGAGATAGCGTGTATCACAGGCAAGGAATAAAAAAGGGGCCTCTCATGAGGCCCCTTGTCGACTATGCACTGTGGTAATAGTTGGGTTGGTGCTACAGGCTAAGCTGTACCTGCAACCACAGTTTCTGAGTGTCTGCGCCATAGTCGTCGGCGGCGTAGTCGGCAAACTTTATCAGGGTTTTCAACTGGGGCGTCACCGCATAAGCGATCACCAGATCCCATTCTGTGCCGTAGTCAGTACTGCCCTGATCGGAGGAAAAATCGTGGTAAGTCAGCGCGAGTTTTACGGGCCCGACAGGTAGAGCGGCGCCAATGTATGCGTCGTGTATGCCTGCAGCAGGCGTGCCCAAAAACTTATCGGCAAAGCCCTGAAATTTATGGCCGGTCGCAAGTGGCGTTTGAAAGCCCTTAACGCCGGCGTCTGAGCCCAGCACTTCGTAACCACCGGTCAGTGCAACGCCTGCCAGTGTCGCCTTGGCTTCCAATAGGTAGTAGTCAGCCGAGTAACTGGCACTCGCATCGCCTGATTCGGATTGGGTGGCATAACTGGCGATGAAACTGACCGGATTAAAATCCCCTTGGTAACGCAGGCCGTAGGTTTGATTGGAGGCCGCTGCCGCGTTATCGAAATCCATGTCGTAAAAGAAGCCCACCAGCTTATGCGCTTCGCTTGGTTGCCATGCCGCATTTAATAGGTGCACGTCGCCGTCGAGAGTTGCCATGCTCCCGCTCGGTCCAAAAATACGGTTTACCTGAGCCACATAGCTATAGTCCGCAGTTACGTCACCGCCCTGCCATTGAAAGCGTGCGCCATCGTAGGTTTGTTCGTTCTGTCGCCAGGCTACGCCGCCCACGAATCGCTGGTCGTCGAGCACGATGCGCTGGCGACCACCGGTGGCGGAAAATCCGCCGGCTTGATACTTAGCGTACAGCTGATTCAGGTCGGTGCCGCTGGGGTCCGCCACGACTGGGTAGGTACTATTGCCATTCTGTGTGCTATTGAAATCGTCGTCCAGCAGGTGCCGAACGTCGTCAAATTCCAGGCCAAGGGTGATGCCACTGACTGCACCCGAGGTGAAGCTGAGGCGGGTGCGCAAGGTGTTTGCCGCCGCATCTTTGTCAAAGCCCGATTGTTCTACACCCTCGAAGCGGTAGCGTAAATCCAGTTGTGTTTTGCTGTCGTCCATAAACGTTTTGAGCGCAGTGTCTGCGACACTGGTGGTAGCCAGCAACGAGGTGGAAATGGCGAGTACGATTTTCTTCATGTGAGTTTTACCCGGTAGTGGTTGTTAAAACTGTCGTTGAATAATTTATTGGCGATGATTTTTATAACGCTTTTCATATCAATATATGTGCCAACGAATTCATTGGCGCGACTCGATGCACCCATGGTCGCAAGATCAAGTCCCGTTGTCCCGCGGAAATAGGGCGCCTGGCAGCCGGTAGTGTCTAAATAATTTGCTACTCAGCTGCAATTGCAAAGCGGTCGGTAGGACGGGCAGTTTACCCCAGTCTTGATCCGCCATGAGGCACTGCGCCACAAAAATTGGCTGTTTTGGTGCAGGGCGATTGCTGAATATGCGCGTGGTGGTGCAGCTTGCACTGCTTCGGTCCACCGGATAGACAGCGCCCCGACTTAATAGAGGCAGGCTAACAGGGCGATAACTCCGGCCCAGTGCGAGGCGTATAACGCAATGAATGTGTGTTGGGCGAGCCATAGCAGGTCGGATATTCAAAAAGCATTTATCAAAGCCAGGTGTCGCTCTTGAGTAGAGTGCGTTGTGGCCTGGCACACTTTCTGCTCTGTTGATTATCAGTTGGTAGATCCATTGATGAAGTGCACAGGCGAACAGCTTCGCTGGGTTGTTTGAATTGGAGTAACGATATGAGAATTGTAAAGGGGCTATTAGTCGCTTGCCTAAGCGCCATGATGGCGTTGCAGGCTCAGGCTGCAACGTTGGGTGAGGCCATTGACAAAGCAGGGCAGCAGCGCATGTTGTCGCAGCGCGTGGCGAACAGTTATCTATTGGTGCTTATTCAACCTGAAAGTACTAAGGGCCGCGATCGTATGCGGCGCGCCATCGCGCAGTTTGAAGCTAATGCTGCGCTATTGTCGACATTTTCGCCGGCTGCGCCCATTGCACTGCAGCTGCATAAAGTGATGTTGCAGTGGCAAAGTTATAAGCAGTTAGCGGAGGCACCGGCGAGTTTGAGTAATGCAGAGTCACTGCTGCGCCAAAGCGATGATCTTCTGGTCAGTGCGCACGGCTACGTGCAGGCGTTAGAGGCCTTGTCGGGGTCGAAGTCCGGTGAGCTGGTGAATATCGCGGGCAGGCAGCGCATGTTGTCCCAGCGCATAGCAAAAAATTATTTTTCTTATTTTTTGTCATTAGGTGGCGATGAGCGCATTCACGCCCTGTACGCGGATCTGGCAGAGTATGAGGCGGTGCTTGAACTCTTGCAGGCCAGTGAGCTGAATACGGAGGCTGTAACCTTGAAGTTGCGCAGGGTAGCGGGCCAGTTCATCTACGCAAAAAAAGGCTTCGACGGTTTGATGGCGTTGACGGGGGATCGACTGATTTTCGTGATCACCGGCACCACCGATGCGATGCTTAAAAATATGGACGATGTGACCAAGCTTTACGCTGCCCTCTAAGACTTAGCGGTAGTGCACGGCCAGCCAAATGCTGGTTTCTTTGGGGCAGGTCCACTCCACGCGGTGTTTGCAATGGGCGGGAATAATTAGCCAATCCCCGGGTAGCAGGTGTCGAGACTCGCCGTCAGCATAGCCCAGACGCGCCGCACCGGCCAGTAGCAGCACCCATTCGTCGTGCGGTTGATCGAACCACTCGCCGGCGGGCGTCGATTGGCCTTGGCTGACAATGCGCTCAATGTGCATACCCGGCGTTCGCACCAGCGTTTCAAAAATTTCTTCGGTTGAGGCGTCGGGCAGCTTGGTAAAGATATTATTGGGGTGCACGGCGCACTCCTGAATCTAATAGATATCGTGTAATCGTAAAAAGATGCATCTGTGTCGAACGCCGCTCTGCGCCGTCTGATTGGACGGCGTAGAGCGCGCGACAACTGTAAGCGCTAGACGAACGTCAAGGCGCGTGCGTTTAGCGTTGGCCTTAGCGAAATGCGAGCAAGACCGGCATCCGTGCGGCGCGCCAGGCTGGAAATACGCCGCTGATGAATCCAATAACCAGCGCCATTTGCATCCCCTGACCTATGAGCTCGGCGTTTAAGCGAAAACTGAACACCACCTGAGTAAAACTGCCTCCTAGTGTTGACGCATTGAGCCCGTCGAATAACAGATAGGCACACAGGGCGCCGATCACGCCGCCGACTGCCGCCAACACCATCGCTTCCACCAAGGTACCCAAAAACGCAGAGCCGGTATTGAAACCCAGTGTTCTGAGTGTGGCGATTTCCTTGGCGCGATCGGCCACCGAGGTGTACATGGTATTGAGTGCACCCGACAGGGCGCCAAGCGCCATCACCGCGCTGATGACTTGTCCGAAGATTGCCATGTAGCTAAGATTTCTGCTTTGGCCGGCAAAATAATCCTGTTCAGTTTGGACGTCGACATTGAGCTGTGGCTCGTTGTCGACAAAGGCCTTGATTGCGTCCAGCTGGCCCGGCTCGGTGAGTTTGGCGCGCACAGTTTGTACGCTACTGCCGCGATTGTACACGCTTTGAATCACCCGCAGGTCTGCCCAAAGTTCACTTTCGAAAACGTTGCCGCCGGTGCTAAAACTACCCACAATGCGCCATTCGGATTTGCCGATGCGCAAGGTGTTGCCCACCGCAAAACCTTCAAACTCGCGCTGCACGCCCAGGCCCACCACCAGTTCGTTGGTGCCGGGCGTAAACATGCGGCCTTCTACCATTTGGAAGCCCGTGCGCATGTCGACACCTGCGAGCTCCAGTCCGCGCAGCGGTAAGTTCGCCTCCGTTTGCGAGGCGCGCTTAATGCCGTCCACGATAACATAGAGCTCTGCCGAGATAATTGGGCCATTGTCGCCCTGGGCAATGCCCGGCGCCGTGGCGATGAGGTTGACCTGTTCGCGGCCCAGCCCGCTGTTGAGCTCCGCCGCGGAGCCACCCCGTAAAAACAGCGCAATATCGTGCGAGCCCGCGCCTTGTAATGTGACTTCAAAGCCCTTGTCCATGGCTAAAAATGCCAACAATATAGCCACCACAACGGCGTTGGCGAGTACCATGGCCAGGCTCATCCACAAGCGCCGAGGTAGGCTGCGCACGTTCATCGCAATCACGGCCCAGGTTTGTGCAAGAAATGACATCATAATTAACCCCGACTGAAGGCAGTGACAATGTTAAGGCGCAGGGCATTGAGGGCCGGCGCAATGCCGGTAATTAAACCCAGCAGTGTCATGTAGACCAAGGCCTGGCCAATCACATCCGGCCCCACGGCGATGCTCGGTAGAAAACGCGCCAGTTGTTCCGACATGGCGGCCACGATCAATGTGGCGGCGCCCAAGCCCAGCAGTCCACCGATGAAAGCCAGCAAAAGCGATTCGGCGAGCACCATGTTAAAAATGCGCAGCGACGTAAAGCCCAAGGTTTTCAGTACGGCAATTTCATTGGTGCGCTCGCGGATGGCCAGCACCATGGTGTTACCCACCACCACCAGAATGGTAAAAAAGGCCATAAATACGACGCCAAAAATAATCAACCCAATGTTGCCTATCTGCTCTAAAAACGCTTTGTTGAAGGCCTTTTCGGTACTGGTCTCAGTTTCGGCGCTGGAATTGGCAAAGGCTTCGTCGATGGCCTTGGCCACCGGCTCGTTTAAGGTTGCGTCGTCGGTAGTCAGTACCAGCCAGCCCACGTTATCGCCACCGTAACTGTTAGTCTCTCGAAAGTATCTGTAGTGAAAGACCATGTAGCCGGTGTCCACTTTGGCATCTTCCGCGCTAAAAATGCCATCCACCGTAAACTCCCAGGTCTGGCCGCCGGTTTTCTGGGAGAAAATGTTGGAGGATATAGGTACGCGATCGCCCACTTGCCAGCCATACACTTTGGCCAAACGCTCGCCCACCAACATGCCCGTTTGATTGGCGCGCCACTGTTGCATGTGTTCGGGATTAACCAACAGCTCGTTGTACACATCAAAGTAGGTGTCTGGATCGACGGCCATGGAAATGATTTGTACCGTGGGTTCCTGGTAGTAGCCGCCAAACCAGTTGGCGTGGGTGACATTTTTGACACCCTCCATGGCGCGAATTTTATTCACATAGGCGTAGGGCAGCGGCACCGTAAAGTTGATTTTATTGACGGTCACTAACCGATTGTCGGCCGACATCTCGATGCCGGAATCCAGCGAGCCTTTTAACGCCGATACAGCGCCAAAGATTGTAAATGCAATGAAGATGGAAAAAACCGTAAGTGTTAGTCGCAACTTTTTGCGCGTTAGGTTTTTATAGATCAGGTAGAGGTCGTTCATGCCGCCAATTCCTTGTCGACAAATTGGCCCTTATCTAAGTGCAGCGTGCGATTGGCATACTTGGCGGCCGAGGGGTCGTGGGTCACCATAATGATGGTTTTACCAAATTCGCGGTTTAGCAACTGTAACATTTTAAGGATTTCATCGGCCGTGGCCCGATCGAGGTCGCCGGTTGGTTCGTCACACAACAGCAGTTTAGGATCGGAAACCACAGCTCTGGCAATGGCAACCCGCTGCTGCTGTCCACCTGACAGTTCGCTGGGCATGTGCTTAGCGCGATCAGCCAGCCCGACGAGTTCCAACGCAGTGGCAACGCTTTGTTTGCGCGCACTGCTTGATAACTGGGTGAGCAACAAAGGCAGCTCTACATTGCGGGCGGCGTTGAGCATGGGCATTAGATTGTAGAATTGAAAAATATAGCCCACGTTGTTGGCGCGCCACTTTGCCAATTGATTCTCGCTAAGCGCGTCTATGCGATCGCCGTCAAATAGAATTTCACCTTCGGTGGGTTGATCCACTCCGCCCAATAGATTTAACAGAGTGGTTTTACCCGAGCCAGACGGTCCCATAATTGCTACAAAGTCACCCTTGTTGATACTCAGATTCAAGTTCTCAAAAATGGTAATGCTCTCTTTGCCTTTGACAAACCGCTTGGCAACTTTTTGTAGATCGAAGAGGTGTTCAGTGTGCATGGTTTGCTTCCCTTTCAGGTTCAATAAAAGGCCACTTTAACGCCCATGTCGGGCAGTATGCGGTCGTCTTTGGAGTCTATTTGAATGCGTACGCGCACCGTGGCCTTGCCGCGATCGGCGGTGGGGATAATGGCGGTAACGCTGGCGGGTATGGCCCAGTCTGGGTAGGCGTCGAGTTTGGCCTCCACCCTCTGCTGCGCGCTGACGCGGCCAATAAACGATTCGTTGACATCCACTTCGATTTCCAGCGAGTCCATGTCAACGATGGTGCAAATCCCGGTGCGGGTAAAACCCCCGCCGGCCGAGCTGGGCGCCACAATTTCGCCGGGCTGGGCATTTTTAACGGTGACAACACCGGCGAAGGGCGCGCGAATGGTGTGGTCGTCTAACACTTCGCGCCGTCGCTGCGCTTCAAATTGCGCGCTTTGCCAGTCGGCGTGGGCGGCCGCACGATTGGCCTGTGCGGTGGCCAGCTGGGTGTTGGCCTGGGTTTTTTCCAGTTCGCTGGAATATTGGTTTTCTTGCGCCCGCCGGGCCTGTCGCTCGGCCTCCGCCAGTGCAGCTATGGCACTGTCTAGCCGCGCCTTGGCCGCCGTCACCATGGCTTGTGCCTGCTGCAAGCTAACCTGCGCCAGCGTGTCGTCCAAGCGGGCCAGTATTTGCCCTTCTCTGACGGCCATCCCCTCCTCGACCTCGACGGTTTTAATCAATCCCATCAGCTCGGCCGACACAGTGGCCACGCGGCGCGGGGTGATATAGCCAGAGGCATTGAGTACCGCGTTGCCGGTTGCACCCGGCGGTGTGTCCGCGCGTGTTTCTGGCACAGGTGCGGCTGCAGGCGCTTGGGAAACGGATTCGGTGGTTTGTATCGGTGCGATGGCCGGCGCACTTTCCGGCGCTAAACCATAGCCCAGTGCCGCCCCGACAAGGGCTGTGCTAATGGCAATGGCCAGTACCGCACCGCGACTGATTCCGCTGGCTGTCGCGGTCGCCGCGCGGTCGATTTTGAGTTTGTGTAATAGCTCTGTGGTGTTGCGTGTATCGCTGTCCATGTGATCGGTCACTGTTGTGCGAGCCTGGCGCGGAATGCCTGGAGTACAGCCTTGTACCTTTCGCTCTCAGTGAGCGGTAGCAGGCCTCGCAATGGTGTTATTAGTATGGCTGCGGCGAGGCCTATAGTCCCACTTTTCTGGATGGGAAAAAAGCGTTACGTCTGATCGAAGACCGGCGTGGGTTTGCGCTGCTCGTCGATGGCGACAAATTTGAACTCACCGCTAATGGCCTGGTGCTGGCCGTCGGCGTACATGCTTTCAATGCAAATATCCACGCGCACCGTGAGGCTGGTACGGCCCACGTGGATTACGCGCGCCACCAGTTCCACAAAGGTGCCCGCGGGAATGGGCTCTTTAAAATCAATGCGGTCGGTGGAAACGGTAACCAGGGGTTTGCGACAAAAGCGGGTCGCCGAAATAAATGCCGCTTCATCCATCCAGGACAGCGCCTGGCCGCCAAAGAGCGTATTGTGGTGGTTGGTGGTATTGGGAAAAATCGCTTTTACAATTCGGGTTTCAGACAGCGCCTGGCGGCGGGAAAAGGCTTCGGTCATGGTGGGGCTCCTGTGTCAGGCGCCAGTGTACCGGGGCCCGGGTGGCGGGCCAAACCAATTACTTTCAAGCTAACGATGAAGCACACTCATACATCGGGGGCGCACTGCGCCCCCGGAACGGCGATGATTAGGATTAATGGGTGATGCGTCGAAACTCGGCGGACTCCTGAGGGCAGGCAATGGTGGCGTGTTCCACCTGGCACATCAGGCTAACAAAGGCCTGAGTATCAAGGTGCACCAGATGCCGGTGGTTGCCCGCTTCAAAGTAAATTTCCTTGTGGTTGTTGAGACTGTTGTCCCAGATAACTTTCATGCCGTACACCTGGCCCAGCGCGGGCACAGCGCCGAGGGCACAATCTGGAAAGAGATCTTCCAGCTCCGCTTCCAGTGCCAGCCGGTGACGGCCGCCGCGCTCGCGATCCAGCCAATCCAGCACCAGCAGGTGGGTAGCGGGCATGATGCACATGATGAACAGGTCGTTTTCTTTAACCACCACGGCCTTTGCCAGTACGGCGGGGGCGATCCTGGCACTGCGGGCTGTCTGCAGTGAAGACTGGGTGCGCGGGTGCTCGACGATGTCGTGTGGTATTTGGCGGCTGTGTAGGTAGTTGGCCACCGATTGAGCAATTTGCATGGGTGTCCTCCTTTGCGTCTGTCGTGCCTGGGGTCAGACAGGCCTATGATCCCACCGCAGGACGTGAATAGCTAAGAAGGAATAGGGCTTACCAGTGCGCGGCTAAGTTCCCTTGGCCATAACGCGTTGTCGCAGCGCTGGCCATAAGATTACTGGCTTTTGGGCGACGCAGTGGCGGCGGCTTGCAGGTACACAGCGCCGGTACCGCGGGCAGCCGCTGCATCGCCGGCATTGCGCAGCTGACATTTTTTAAGCGACAGGCAACCGCAACCGATACAGCCGTCTAACTGATCGCGCAGCTTTTCCAGTTGCGCAATGCGCGCTTGCAATTGCGCGCGCCACTGGGTTGAGAGCTTGCGCCAGTCTGCACTGGTGGGCGTGCGCTGCTCCGGTAGTTGTTGCAGTGCGGCGGCAATTTCCTTCAAAGGAATACCCAGCCGCTGCGCGGTTTTAATCACACCCAGGCGGCGCAACACACTCATGGGGTAGCGGCGTTGATTGCCCCCATTGCGTTGGCTGCTGATCAATCCCGACTGCTCGTAGAAGTGCAAGGTGGCCACGCTAAGGCCGCTGCGAGCCGCCACTTGGCCCACAGACAGCAGTTTTTCTGAGTGTGTTCGCGCCATGGGAGTGTCCGGCGTTTAGGTTTTTAGTGAAGAGGTTGACCTCAAGTTAACTTGAGGTTTTACACTCGCGGCCAATCACAGTCAAGCGCCCAAGGAGGCACACTATGATCGCAACAACACAATTCATCCTGGCCGTTAACGCGCAATCTGCGCAAACTTTTTGGCAACAATTTAATGCAGCGATGGTGAACAAATGAACAGCGAATTTCCCGAGCTACTGGGCATTGATCACGTGCATTTATTAGTGCCCGACAAAGCGCAAGCGGCGCACTGGTACAGCGAGAACCTGGGCTTTCACATTGTCGAGTCGCTACGCGATTGGAATACCCCAACCGGGCCCTTAACTATCGCCGATGCATCTGGCCGGGTGCACTTGGCGCTGTTCCAGGCCGATGAATATACGCCGCTCAAAGCGCTGGCCTTTAAGGCCTCGGGTGCGGGATTGCTGGCCTGGCAGCGCCACCTGCAAGATCGTGGACTGTCGCTGCGCACCGCCGATCACGGCGCTAGCTGCTCGCTGTATTTCACCGACCGCTTTGGCCACTATCACGAAATTACCAGCCCAGAGACAGAACCGATTCGCGCGGCCTGGAACTAGGCGTTTTGCGTCAGCAGGTAATCCAGCCCACCGCAGATGGCCGCCACTTGTGCAGCGGTGCACTGCGCGGGTGTGGTGTTGGGGCTGTCTGGGTAGACCTCGGTGGTGGAGGTGTAGGGCGCCTGCGTCATGCCGGCGCACAGGCCCAATTTTTGGGTGGCGTATTCGATAACGCCGGGCTGGCTGATTGGGCTGCCGATGAGTTTATTGTCGGCGTCGGGCTCGGCAATGTGGGTCACGGTTTGGACGCGCGATAGTATGGCGCGTTGAAAGGCGGGCGTGGGCCGGCTGCTGCAATCCACCAGGTAGAAGCCGTCGGGAATGTTCCAGTTTTTGTTGGTTACGCCGTCGCGCGCCGCCAGCGCGGGCCGGAATTCCGCGTTGTCGGAATCGGTGGTTTCGTGCAGGTCTATGTGCGCCAGCGGGGTGATGGCCAGTTGCTGCAGGTAGGCCTTTAAGGACTGCGACTCCTGGGCCTGGCCCGCCTCGCCGAAGGCGCGGTTGGGGTCTATGGCGTGGGGGTTCCAGCGGTTGATGGTTTCGTAACCCCAGGGGCTCACGCAGGGCACCACGATTAAATTAAAGTGCGCCGCATAGTGCGCGGCCTCGGATTCCAGAAAGGCCAGCGCGCCCATGACGCCGCTGGTTTCGTAGCCGTGCACGCCGCCGGTGATCAGGACCGTGGGGCGCCCGGCAACCGCTGGTGCGTGTACCGCCAGCAGCGGGTAGCGATTGCCTGTGGGTAGCGCGCTATAGTCGAGCTCGCCGTATTGCGCTACGCGAAACAACGGCGGCAGAGCGTGAATGCGCGGCAGAATATCCTGGGCGTGCCGTCGGTGGCTGCGCTGCTGCTCTAACCACTGGGCTTTTTCGGCGGCGCCCCAGGCTTGGCCCGGGGTGCCAATGGGGTAGTGTGTGTCTGTCATGTGTGATTCCTGTTCGGGTGCGGTGGCGCGCTTATTCGCGCTAGCCCGCACGGCCCATGTTATTTTTTGCGCCCTGGCCGACCGCGCCAGTAAAGTTGTACGCCTAAACCGGTGAGCGCAAATAACAGGCCGATGCCCAACAGGCCGACGATTTGGTCCAGGGTGCGATTGCCGGTCCAGCGCAGGTAGTGAATATTGTACAGGGTGTCGATCAAGTCTGTGTCGGCGCCCCGCTGCGTTAGGCGCAAGGTTTGCCAATTGAGTGTGATCTGCACACCGGTCGTCGTCGTGGCGCTCAGGTCCTGCACTTCAGCTACTCGACCGTAGCGAACTGGATGGTGGTCGATGGCGTCGTCGATCAGCGCGCGTAGTTGTTCAGCGGTTGGGGGTGGGAAAGGTTGCTGGGTGAGCGCGTTCACGTGAAAGGGCGCGCCCTGCAATTGTCCGAGTAGGTGCTGCCCCAACACTGTGTGTAGCCAGCGCACATCCTGCCAACCGGGCTGCGGTGTGAGCGAGGCATCCGCGGGCAGCGGATAGGTTTTTACCGCAAGTTGCGCGTAGGCGTCGGCGTAACCGGGTTTAAAATAAAACACCAAGCCCGTGGCGCCCCAACAAAACAGTGGCAGGCAAAGCAGAATGCCGAGTGTGCGGTGTAAAGGTCTATGTGTCATCCGTGCATTGCGCCTGTGGGTGTCAGCCATTTTAATCCGACAATGCCCGCCACAATTAAACCGATGCAGGCCAAGCGCTTGAGCTCCGCCGGCTCGCCCAGCCACAGAATGCCGGCCAGGGCGACGCCCACGGCGCCAATGCCGGTCCAAATGGCGTAGCCGGTGCCGATAGGAATACTTTTTAAGGCCAGCGCCAGGCAGCCAAAACTGATGCACATGGCGCCCAGCGTAAGCACGGTGGGCCAAAGGCGGGTGAAGCCCTCGCTGTATTTAAGCCCCAGCGCCCAAACAATTTCGAAGATGCCCGCCAGCACCAGATAAACCCAAGCCATAAAATGATTCTCTGTGGTAAAAGGCGCCATGGTAACAGGCCGCTGGGTTTGAGTGCCGTTTTGGCACCGGTGTGGCCGCGATTTTTATCGATGCAGTGTCGCTTAAGTAGGGGCCTCAAGTGGCCTGTGTTTCACTGGCGCAGGCTGTTGCGACAGGTTTGAGTGGCGCTTGGTAAATCAGCAAGTCCTGGCGCTGGCCATTGGGTGCGCTGTGGTCTGGCAATCGATCCACGCAGATGGCGCCGGCTTTTTCCGCAATGCGAATGCTGGCCGCGTTTTGCTCTAGGCAGTGCCAGACCAGCGCGCGCACTGGGCAGTCGGGCAGCTGCTGGGCGAAGAGTTGCGGCAGGCGCGCAATCACTCGGCCGATAATTCCGAGACCCTGTTGATCTGGGCTTAGCCAGTAACCCAGCTCCGCCGTGTGGCTTGCCGAGTCGATCGATTTAACGGCAAACACACCGCAGCTGCGCCCCAGATACTGCACCTTAAACCAGCGCGCATTGGGCAAGCCGCTGGCGATGCGTTGCCGAATATACTCGGCGGCAGTGGGCACATCGATCACCTGCGGCACCCAATATAAAAACGCGGCCAGGTGCGCGCGGTGCTGCGCCACCAGGTTGAATATTTCCTGGGCATCGGCGAGTTGCAAAGGTGCGAGGGCAATGTCGCGATCGATGTGAAAATACGATGGCATGGTTTGCTGTAAACGACGAGGTTTTCGGCGTGCCCTTAGCGCACGTGAATGGTAATTAATGTTTCTTCGCCGCCATTGCGTTGAATGGTCAAGGGCAGTGTATCGCCCGCTTCGCGCGCCATTAATTTTTTGGCTTTGCTGGCGGGGCAGCCGGGTATACGGCACCCGTCGATGGACACCACCTGATCGCCCACCAAAATGCCGGCCGCTTCGGCCGCCGAATCGGGTTTGACCTCGGAAATTTTAAAGTGGCTGATTTCGGGGCTGAAAATACCGTCGGTACCCACTTCGGCGGCGATACCAATGCTGCCTTTAGCAAAACAGAGCGCGGGCGACAGGAATAAAACGGCGATTGCGAAAAATTTCATACATTGTCCTGAGTGTTTGCGGTATTTGCGACGTCGGTGTTGCAAATGCCTGCTGATGTAATCTTGGCGGGCGACAATATAGCGCGGTTCAATTGGCTTGGCCCAATGGCGCTGTGTCAAAAATGCACAGCCTACTGAAAATATTCACCGCGAGCCAGCCGTTACCAGCCGTTAATGGCGCCGTACTCGGCCCCGTTAATGGCGCCCATCGACACCAGTACTGCGCGCGAGGTTACGACATTGGCCAGCGATGTGATTGGTGGCAGCGAGGATGTGCCTTGGGCCACGGGTGGGTTTGGGTACTCGGGGGCACCAAACAGATTACCTCGTACACATATGGATGCATCGAATCCCATGACGACAACGGTTTGATACTGACCAATAAAGTTTCGAAAGGCGGCATGCACACTGCCCATGTGGCGATGCCCCTGTTCGTTGACGGCGACGGGTGCTGCAAAGGCGTTGAATTCGGGTTGTAGCGCCTGGCACACCGGTTGGGTGTTGCCAATGTGCAGGGCGCAGACATTGCCGTTTCTGTGGCGGACGGCCGTGAGCACCGACTTCATATGATCGATCACCGTCATGCCGTCGATCAGTGTCTGCATGCCACCCTGGACGGCGTCCACGTGGATGAGCACCGCACCGACGGGTGCCGCCGATTGGTACACGAAGTCTTCGATACTGGAGATGTTGGGCCCCACCCACTGACTTGCCGGTTGCAAGCGTTGAAAATTGTGGTGCATACCGGGGCCATAGGGGTTGAAGTTTGCCGGTAGAGGCGTTTGTGTAAACCGAATGGCCCGCGAGCGCGTGGCGCCCAGTGCGGCCCATTGGTTTTGCGCAATGGGGTAGGTGCGCTGCAAAAAGTGCAATGCCTTTTTATATTTATTGGCTTTATTGCCATAGGCGGCGTCCTGGCGCCCGCGCAGGTTGGCAATAGCGCCCGTCACCTGCGCCGCCGTGCCGTTGACGTCGCGCAGTATTGCTACTAAAGGTGCAAGCGAGCTGGTTTTTACTCGTGAATAAGTTGGATTTGTGGCCGTAACAATTTGCAAAAATGCATTAATTTGGGCGTAAGCGGGCATAGTAATCAGGCTCTGCTGTTGTGAAGGCCACACACTGTGATAGACGATGAGTGATCAGACGGGTGACGGGAAAGCTGATCATAGGGCACAACAAGCGAGCGTACTAGTCGCGTTGAGCTTGTGTGTTCTTTAACGCGTCAAACATTTGCTGCACTGATCAACAGTGATCTTGAATAACTTTATTCACAGGGAGAGGAACCTATGGCTAACAATGGCCCCGATTTAATCAATGCGCTGGTAAACAACGCGACGCTGATGGCCTTGGACAACTGCCCGGCGGTGCCGGTGCACGTTGGTGCGGCTGTGTGCGGCAGCCTTCAAAACGATGACAAGGGTGTGGCGCTGGCACCCGGCAAGTCCTTGAAGGACGACATTGCGCGGCTAATTTGTTTTTCCGGCATCACGTCGGAAACTTCCGTATGGCACTTTAGTACAGGCGCTCCGGTGCACCACTTTGTGGTGGTGCCCTGGTACAAGCACGACTACCCGCACGGCTGGGTGTACACGGTGTTCATAGCCTATGAAAATCACTACACAGTGCAACAGTATGTGGCGGGTGCGGGCGGCTCGGCGCCGGCGCACAAACCGGGTGGCTATAAACACTACTGGAGCGCCACTGAGTTGAGCGACATGTTGTACGAATTGTTAACCAGTGGTTCGGCTTGGGAAACCTATTTTGGCAGCGTAGGTGCGGCGAAAAACCTGTCGCTTACCTGCTATAAGTACAAAGTTGTGAGCCTGATATCGGCCATCAGACAGGTGACTAATTACACGCAATTGTAATTGTGCCGTTAATCGCGTGTGGGTAAGGCTGGTCGGTACTGTGGGTCGATACAGTGGGTAGGGATGGCCGGTTGCGCTAGCAGGCCGATATAATTGGCCAAAACCACAACAGAGAGGGCTGGTCGATGTTAAGGACACTCTTGCGGGCGGGGTTAATAGTGGCGTGTGCGCAGTCTGCCGTCGTGTGGGCTGAAGCCGCTGCCGACGATGCTCGCGCGCTCGCGTTGCTGCAAACCCATTGCACGGCCTGTCACCAATTGGATCGTCTGGCGCACAGCAGCGGCTACAGCCGCGCAGGCTGGGATGCACTTATTGACACCATGGTGGCCTTGCCCGCCGGCTCAGAGCGAAGGGTGATGGTGCAATACCTGGCCAAGCAGTTCCCGGAAAGCCAAAGGCGCAGCCCCAACTTGCTGGCGGGCAATACCACTCTGGCTTTCAAAGAATGGGTGGTGCCCACCTTGGGCCAGCGCGCGCGCGATCCGGTGCAGGCACCCGACGGATCTATTTGGTGGGCGGGCCAGTGGGGTAATTTGATCGGGCGCATCGACCCAACCACCGGCGAAATGCGGGAGTACCCGCTGCCGCCCCGCGCTATGCCGCACTCGGTGACCGCCGACGCGGCTGGCAACATCTGGTACACGGGCAACCGGAACGGCACTGTGGGCATGCTGAATCCGACCACCGGCAAACTGACGGAATATCCTATGCCGGATTCGGAGGCCCGCGATCCGCACACGGCAATTTTTGATCGGCACGGCAAGCTGTGGTTTACCTTGCAGCACAGCAACAAGGTGGGTCGCCTGGACCCGGCCAGCGGGGCTATACAACTCATCACACTGCCCACGCCCAACGCCCGCCCCTACGGGATTAAACTGGATGCCCAGGGCGCGCCCTGGGTGGCCTGCAATGGCAGCAACTGCCTGGTGAAAATAAATCCGCAAACCATGGCTGTCACCACCTATCGGCTACCCGATCCGCAAACCCGGG
>NZ_JBTUOC010000074.1:0-57995 GCF_058345725.1 Simiduia sp.
TACATAGGGTTGGCGGGCTTTTCAGCCGCTGGTAAATACCCCTCTGCAGGAAATCCGCGCATGCTGGAACACCTACTGCAATTTTTTAGCAACGAGTACATGCCCCACGGCCATTGCTATCTATGGCTACCCAGTATTTTATGGGTGAATGTGGTATCCGATCTATTGATTGCGCTGTCGTACTTCTCGATTCCCGTCTTGCTGATTACGCTGATAAACAAACGTAAAGATGTAAAATTCAAGGGCATTTTTGTGTTGTTTGCCGCATTCATACTCATGTGCGGCACTACCCATTTATTTTCAATCTACACCATCTGGAACGGTACCTACGGCTGGCACGGCATCAGCAAGTTTCTTACGGCAGTGGTGTCGGTGGCCACTGTGTGGGCGCTGGTCGTCAATCGCAAAGCCATTCTAAGCATCCCCAGCACCTATCAGCTGGAGTTGGCGCTGCAAGACGCGGAAGATGCCAATATGGCAAAGCGCAACTTTTTAGCGTGTATGAGTCACGAGGTGCGTACGCCCATTAACGGCGTGATTGGTATGCTCGATTTAGCCATTCGCAACGAGCGAGATGAGGGGCAAATTAAACGACTCGTTACCGCGAAAACCAGCGCCAATGCACTGCTGGGTGTCATCAACGATATTGTCGATATCTCCAAAGTTGAGGCCGGCAAGCTCGAAGTGGAGCACGTGGCTTTTAATATTCTGGATTTGCTGGGAAATGTTGCGCAGGGATTTGCGTTTCATCGCCGGCAAAAGGACATAGAAATCGTGTTGGATGCCAGCCAAATTTCCCAGGAGATGATTTTGGGAGACCCGGGCAGAATTCGACAGGTGCTGAACAACTTGTTGAGCAATGCCGTGAAATTCACATCCAAGGGTTTGGTTAAACTAACCGCCAGCGTTGAGCTGCTCGATACGGAGCAGGCGGAACTGCGTTGCCAAGTATTGGATACCGGTATTGGTATCGACGAGGATCAACTGAGTTCACTATTCACGCCCTTCGTCCAGGCCGATTCTTCCACAACCCGCAAATACGGCGGTACCGGCCTGGGCTTAGCTATCTGTCGCCAATTGTGTCGGTTGATGGGCGGCGACGTGAAGGTGGAAAGCCAGGTGGGGCAGGGCTCTGTTTTCAGTTTTGCAATACCCGTGGGGTGCGGTCCCAAACTGGCCAATAACTTGGAACGTTCGGGGCTGTATGCCGGAAATTTCTCCGATACCAACGTGCTGTGGGTCGATCAAAACTCCGAGACTCAAGCCATTGTGCACGCCTATTTACGCAAGGTTAAATACAATGTGATTCGGTGTGAGCAGGTACAGGCATTGGCGGCCTTGGATCGCAGCGTGACAACCAACGTGGATGTGTTGTTGCTCGACGGTGTCACCGCACGGTCGGCACCCTATGACCTACTGGCCAATTTTGTGCAATCGCACCCCACGTTAAAAAGCCTGTGGGTGTTGGACTATGACACAGATGCGCGCTTTACCGACGAGCGGTTGCCCATTACCGGTTACATTGCCAAGCCCGTAATTCCTCGGGAGTTGCTGGAAGCCTTAAATCCCAGCCGCAGTGTGGTTAGCGCATCGGGCAGCGAGCTCAAGGGCATACTGCCAATGCGAGTATTGGTGGTGGAAGATAACGATATTAATCGCGCGGTAGTAGAGGGCATTTTAGAAAATATTGTTGAGTACCAGGTTTTTGCGGAGAACGGCGAGATCGCACTTGAGGTGCTAAAGAGTGTTCAAGTGGATATGGTGTTGATGGATTGCCAGATGCCGGTGATGGACGGTTATGAAGCGACCCGCGCGATTCGCAATGGCTTGGCGGGGGATGTGAATCGCAATATTCCCATCGTGGCAATGACGGCTAATGCGATGGATGGCGATCGAGAGCGATGCTTGGCAACGGGTATGGACGACTATATCGCCAAGCCCATTGTCGTTGCGAAAATGGAGCAGGCGATTTTAGAGATTGCACGAAAATTGGGTTGTATCCATCAACAAAAGGAAACGGCACAAGCGCAAAAAAGTGAGCTTAAACCGCTGCGGTATCCCGCTAATTTACGCTATTTGGATGTCGACGATCTACCGGCGTCTGGCAAGAAAAATCCTGCGCGTATGCTGGCTATGTTCCAATCTTTTATCGTGAACAATCGCAATTTTCTAGAATCATTGGAAGCGGCAATTAACACTGAAGATCTGGAAACACTCGGTGCTCTAGTGCATAACATGAAGGGAATCAGTGGTAGTTTAGCAATGCGTCCGCTCTATGAGCGCGTGGTTAAAATGAATGTGGGTGTGCGCATGGGCCGGGAAGTTGACCAGGTGCATTTTGTGGCTTTGGCAGAGGTATTCGAGGCTACTTTGGCAGAGGTGGAATCCATTGTGGCGTTGAACGTATCTGATTAATACCTCGCTTATACTTTATTTTGGTCAGTGAAGCCGCTAGGGTAGGCCATTGTGCAGGTTATCCAATAACAAGATTAAGCGGAACACAGCTATGAAAACACAAGCCGCCGTGGCCTTTGCTGCCGGTAAGCCGTTGGAAATACACGATGTAGACCTTCAGGGGCCGCAAGCCGGGGAGGTATTGGTTGAAATAAAGGCCACCGGCGTGTGCCATACGGACGCTTTCACCTTGTCCGGTGATGACCCCGAAGGCGCTTTCCCCGCGATTCTCGGGCACGAGGGCGCGGGCGTTGTGGTGGAAGTAGGTGTTGGTGTAAAAAGCTTGAAACCCGGCGACCACGTTATTCCCCTGTACACGCCGGAGTGCCGCGAGTGCGATTACTGTCTGCACCCCAAAACAAATTTATGCCAAGCAATTCGCACTACCCAAGGCCGGGGTGTGATGCCCGATGGCACCAGCCGATTTTCCCTAGATGGCACGCCCATTTTACATTACATGGGCTGTTCTACCTTTTCGAACTACACGGTGTTACCGGAAATTGCACTGGCAAAAATTCGCTCCGACGCGCCATTTGATAAAGTCTGTTATATCGGTTGCGGGGTCACCACCGGTATTGGTGCGGTGGCCTTTACCATGAAGGTTGAGGCCGGCTCAACGGTGGCGGTTTTTGGCTTAGGTGGCATAGGCCTTAACGTTATACAGGGTGCAAAAATGGTGGGCGCCACGCGCATTATTGGCGTGGATACCAATCCCGCCAAAGCCGATTTGGCGCGCCAATTTGGCATGACAGATTTTGTAAACCCCAAGGACCACGAGAACCTGGTAGATGCCATTGTGCAAATGACAGGTGGCGGTGTGGACTACAGTTTTGAGTGCATCGGTAACGTGAAAGTCATGCGCGATGCGCTAGAATGTGCCCACAAAGGCTGGGGCCAAAGCTGCATAATTGGCGTGGCAGGTGCGGGGCAGGAGATATCCACGCGCCCGTTTCAGTTGGTCACTGGACGCAGCTGGCGCGGTTCGGCCTTTGGCGGCGCGCGCGGGCGTACCGATGTACCGTGCATCGTGGATTGGTATATGGATGGGAAAATTAATATCGATGATTTGATTACCCATACCATGCCGTTGCGCGATATTAACAAGGCCTTTGACCTGATGCATCGCGGCGAAAGTATCCGCTCGGTGGTACTTTTTGAATGAGAATTGTCACGCAGTGTTTATTGGATCGAGAGGTGGCGTATGGAGAAAATTACTGAAACCTTGTGCTTCGGCGGTCGGCAATTACGCTTTGCTCACGAGGCCACGGCCTTGCCCTGTCGAATGCACTTTTCTGTGTTTCTTCCCCCAGCGGCCAAAACTGGGCCGGTACCAGTGGTGTATTGGCTATCGGGCTTAACGTGCACCGACGAAAACTTTGTCACCAAGGCCGGTGCACAGCGGGTTGCCGCCGAACTCGGGTTAGCATTGGTGGTACCCGATACCAGCCCGCGCGGCGACGGCGTGCCAGACGATCCCTCGGCCGCTTACGATCTGGGCCTGGGGGCGGGTTTTTATGTCAACGCCACGCAGGCGCCCTGGTCCGAACACTACCGCATGTACGATTATGTGGTGCAGGAATTACCGGCGCTGCTGGCCGCCAATCTGCCCGACATTGATACGGCGCGCGCTGCAATCATGGGGCACTCTATGGGCGGTCACGGGGCCTTAATGATTGCGTTGCGCAATCCCGATAGCTACGCGTCTGCGTCCGCGTTTGCGCCTATCTGTGCGCCCAGCCAGTGTCCTTGGGGTATTAAGGCGTTCACGCATTATTTAGGGGCCGACCAAAGCCTTTGGCAGGCCTACGATACCTGCGCCCTGATTGCCGAGTCGGACAGTGCCATTCCCATGCGTGTCGATCAGGGATTGGACGATCAGTTTTTGTCCACTCAGCTCATGCCGGAAAAATTGGTGGCTGCGCTACCGCCGGGCTATCCGCTAACGCTGCACAAGCATGCGGGTTACGACCACAGCTATTTTTTTATTGCGAGCTTTATTGAACAACACCTGCGTTTTCACCAGCTGTATTTGCACTAGCATCGGCCGATTCCGCGAACATGGCCACCCGCACGCACTTTAGCAGCCCGTAGGGGAACTCGCCGCCTAGCGCTTCAAACACGGGCTTAAACCGGAAGCCCTGTTCGCCGCCGTCGTACAACAGAATTTCGTCTTGGATGCGCGCCAGCGTCTGGCGATCGAGATCGATGGCATCGGCAAAGCGAATGCGTTTGTCTTGCAACAAGTTGGCCACGTGGGTGTAGACAGTTTCAAGGGCCAGCGCGCGGTGTGCGGCAATTTGTTCAACGGTCATCTGGGCTTGCAGTAGCGACAGGGTAGTATCCAGGGTGGCGCTGTTATTGTCGCTGGGCGTTGGCGCACCGTGCTCGGCAATTACTGTGAGGAAAGGATCGCCGAAGCGGGCCAGTTTTGATTGCCCCACACCACTGATCGCCAACATGGCCTGCTCGGTGGTGGGGCGGTAGCGCACCAGTTCCATAAGCGTGGCGTCGTGAAAAATTACATAGGGCGGCACCCCGTGTTCCTCGGCCAATTGTTTGCGACAGGCGCGCAGGGCATCCCACAGGGCTTGGTCGGCGGCGGCAATTTGCTGGCTGTGTTTGGATTTCCCGGTGCGAACCTCTTTGACATCGCGGCGCAGCTGAATACTTTCTTCACCCTTTAGCAGGCCGCGGCATTGTTCACTTAAGCGCAGTCCGCCAAAACCTTCTGTGTCGACCTCCAGGTACCCGCGCGCCACCAATTGGCGAAACACAGAACGCCATTGATTGGCGTCCAAGTCTTTACCAATGCCGTAGGTACTCAGGGTGTGGTGGTTAAACTGGCGAATTTTCTCGATGTCTTTGCCGAGCAGAATGTCCACCAAGTGAGATACGCCAAAGCGTTGGCCCGAGCGGTAGACACAGGACAGCGCCTTGCGGGCGGCCTCTGTACCATCCCAGGTGTCCACCGGACTCAGGCAGGTATCGCAGTTGCCACAGGCGGGGTGGTCGGATTCGCCAAAGTAGCGCAGTAGCGTTTGGCGACGACAACTGGTGATTTCGCACAGGCCCAGCATGGCGTCCAGTTTCTGGCGTTCGGCCTGCTTATGCGCCGCCGACCCGTCCGACTGGCTCATCATTTGGCTCAGTAAAATGACATCTTGATAGCCGTAGGCCATCCAGGCAGTGGCCGGCGCGCCGTCGCGTCCCGCGCGGCCAGTTTCCTGGTAGTAGGCTTCGATACTCTTGGGTAAATCCAGGTGGGCCACAAAGCGCACATCGGGCTTGTCGATGCCCATGCCGAAGGCCACAGTGGCCACCATGATGATGTTGTCCTCGCGCAGGAAGCGCTGTTGATTGTGTGCTCGCGTTTCGGCCGGTAGACCCGCGTGATAGGGCAGGGCCGTCATGCCCTCTTGCGCGAGCTCCTGTGCGAGAAAGGCGGCGACCTCTTCAGTTTTCTTGCGCGAGAGGCAATACACAATGCCGCAATCGCCTGCGTGTTCCTCTCGGATGAAGGTGAGCAGCTGTTTGCGCGGGTTGCTCTTGGGTGTTATCCGATACTGGATGTTGGGGCGATCAAAACCCACGATAAACTGACGGGCCTCAGTGAGGTGCAGGCGCTGCGCGATTTCGGCGCGGGTGCGCGCATCGGCGGTGGCGGTCAGCGCAATGCGCGGGACGTCGGGAAATTCTTCGGCCAGCAAGCCCAATTGCAAGTAGTCGACCCTGAAGTCGTGGCCCCACTGCGACACGCAGTGGGCTTCGTCTATGGCAAATAGCGCCAGCGGTGCCTGTCGCAACAGGTTGACGGTACGCGCCTGATTAAGCCGTTCGGGCGCGATATACAGTAGATCCAATTCGCCGGCCACCAGCAGTTGCTCGATGGCCTGTGCCTCGGCTGGAGCTAGGGTGGAGTTTAAGAAACCGGCGCGCACGCCCAGTTGTTCGAGCGCGCTGACCTGGTCTTGCATCAAGGCAATGAGCGGCGAAATCACCACGCCACAGCCGGCACGTGCAATGGCCGGAATTTGATAGCAAAGCGATTTGCCGCCGCCCGTGGGCATGATAACCAGTGCATCCTGGCCCGCCACAAGGGCGTCAATAATGGCATCTTGGGGCGGTCGAAAGTTAGGGTAACCAAAGGTTTGGTTGAGTATCTGCAGGGGATCTTGTGTCATGGGCGCATTATACGGATTGCGGGGCCGATTACCGCAGAATCTTGCGCCGAGTGAGATTGACGCAGGAGTCAAAAATGCAGGCAGCACAAGCCTTAAATTCCCGGGCGAAATCGGTATAATGCGCGCCCGTCGGTCTGCGTAACCGGGATCGACGCTATCTGATGTACAGACGTTTGAGGTAGAGCGTGAAGTTAGCAGTACGCTGGGTGGTCAGAAACCACCGCGTGATCACCCGAGGCAAGATGGTGGCGCGCATGTCCGTTGAAGGTTACCGCAACGGCGGTTATTGGTTTTAGGCCATAACCGCCGTTGGGTGGCGATTAAAGCGAAGTTGGCGGTGTAATTCACCGCGCGAGTCGAGGTAAGTGTGGCGCAAATCGGGCTGTTTTTTGGCAGTGATGAAGGCAATACCGAGGGCGTGGCCTATCGGATACAGGCCCGCCTGGGCGCAGATCTGGTGGATGTGCACGACGTGGCCGATGTCACGGTGCTGGATTTTGAAGACTATCACCAGATCATACTGGGGATACCCACCTGGGACTTCGGTCAGATTCAGTCCGACTGGGAAGACTTCTGGGGCGATATCAGTAGCGTGGATTTTACCGGCAAGACGGTTGCATTGTTCGGTTTAGGTGATCAGTTTGGCTACGGCGACTACTTCTTAGACGCCATGGGCATGTTGCACGACGTGATTGTCGCCAACGGTGCCACGGTGGTCGGTTACTGGTCCACCGAGGGCTACGAGTTTGACGCCTCCAAGGCGCAAGTGCCGGGCGAGCCGGTGTTTGTGGGCTTGGCCATCGATCAGGATCAGCAGGAAGACTTAACCAGCGATCGATTGAATCGCTGGTGTGCTCAAATCCACAGCGAACTGGGTCTGAGCACGCCACTGACCGCGCTCGACGATTAATGTCCCCATCTCAATAATCGCACCAACCGCCCAGCCGCCCAACCGCCCGCAATGCAGGCGGTTTTTTAGGTCAGTTCCGATTCCAGCTAGCAGGGACGCCCGCGAGCCGCAATAATGCCCGGGTAGATAGGCACGCTTAGCCAAGCCCACAGGAATCGCCCCATGACCGCCAATACCCCGCTCGTCTCAGATCCGCCAACGCCGCAGTTGCTGGACGCTGCAACCTGTAGCGCGGCGCGGCTCGCGCGGGACGCCCGCTACGACGGCCTGTTTTACACCGCGGTATTGAGCACGGGTATCTACTGTCGCCCGATTTGCCCAGCCCGGGCCCCCAGGGAGGATAATGTTCGGTATTTTGCCTCGGCGGCGGCCTGTGCGCAGGCGGGCTTTCGGCCGTGCTTGCGGTGCCAGCCAGATGCCGCACCGGGCACCCGGGCAGCCAGCCCCTGGGTGGCCAGTGCGATGCCGCTCTTGGCGGCGGGGAAAAATCTGGCGCAGGCGAGCCGCGAGTTGGGCGTATCGGATCGCTATTTGCGCCAATGTTTTAACGCCGAACTCGGCGTCGCTCCGAAGCAGTATCAGCTGTACCAACGCTGCTTATTGGCCAAGCACCTATTGCACCACACGGATTGGTCAGTCACGGATATCGCCTTTGCGAGTGGTTTTGGCAGCGTGCGCCGCTTCAACGATTGCTTTAAAGCGCAATTGAAATTAACGCCGTCGAAGGTGCGCAAGCGCCCAGCGAGTGCCGCGCAACCGCCGACATTGACGCTGAAACTCGCCTACCGCCCCCCCTATAACTGGCCCTGGGTATCGGCATTTTTACAAGCGCGGGCCATTGAGGGCCTGGAGACAGCAAGCGACCAACACTACGGCCGCAGCTTAACCTTGGCGGGTAAGGCGGCCTGGTTTGTGGCGTGTCACGAGCCCGAGTTGCGGGGCTTTGTGGTTACCTTGTGGCTGGCCGACTGGCGCCAACTGCCTCAGGCGGTAGCAAAAGTGCGCAGCTTGTTGGACTTAGACAGTAATGGGCGCGCCATTGATGCCGCTGTGCAGGCGGCACTGCCAGGGGTGGCCATTCATCCGGGGCTTCGATTACCGCAATTTCCGTCGGTTTTTGAAGCGGGGGTGCGGGCAGTGCTGGGCCAACAGGTGTCCGTGAAAGCCGCGCGCCAGCTGGTGTCGCAATGTGTGCAACAACTGGGTGCGCCAATGGGTGGGGTGCACGATGGTGCACCCGGGGCTGTGCCCGGCGGTTTGCATGGTGCAGAGTCCGGCGCTATTCGCTATGTATTTCCGTCACCGGCAGTAATGGCGGCGCACGATTTAGCGTTTCTGAAAATGCCGGGTGCTCGGCGCGACACCTTGCGCCGCCTGGCAGCCTATTGTGCCGAGCAACCGACTGAGCCGGCCGCAACTTGGCTGGCCCTGAAAGGCATAGGCCCTTGGACCGTGGATTACGCCCGTATGCGCGGCGAGGCGGCCACAGATATTTGGCTGGCCGGTGATCTGGGCGTGAAACACGGCTTGGCCAAGCTGGGCGAAGTGCACGATCGCGCCTGTGCGCCCTGGCGTAGTTATTTAACCCTGCAGATGTGGAGTCAACTTGCCGATGAATAATGCAATCAACAATCACACAGCCGTCGCGCAGGCCGCCATGACTAGCCCATTGGGCAATCTGTGGGTGACCGCAAATCACAGGGGCATTACCGAGGTGGCGTTTCGCGATGGTGTGCCCAGTGGTGAGTCCTCGCCACTGGTTGAACGGGCGCTGGCGCAACTGAAGGAATATTTTGCCGGCGCCCGCCAGGAGTTTAGCTTGCCCCTGGCGGCGCAGGGCACGGCATTTCAACAGGCTGTATGGCGGGCGCTGTGCGACTTGCCCTACGGCGCTACTGCCAGCTATCAGGATATTGCCCGCCAGATAGCGAACCCCAAAGCGGTGCGGGCAGTGGGCGCGGCCAATGGGCGCAACCCCATCGCTATTATCGTGCCTTGCCACCGGGTGATTGGCGCCAACGGCACCTTAACCGGCTATGCGGGCGGTTTACCGCGCAAGCAGTGGCTACTGCAGCTGGAGGGCAGTTTGGATCAGCAACCCCTCGCGTTTTAGCGAATAGCAGCAGCGCTAGGGGGCCTCTGCGATAAATGTGGCCCGAATGGGTGCCGGGTGGCCCTCGGCGGTTTTGGTCTTGTCCACTGGGTCTAAAAATTCGTTGAGCGAGTGGTACAGCATCCAATCGGTGGTGCGCTGTTCTTCCAGACTCGTGGTATTCATTTCCACCATGCGCGGGTTGTTAAAGCCGCACTTGCGCAGCCACGATAGCAGGGTGTCGGGTGCCGGCAGAAACCAGACGTTGTTCATCTTGGCATAGCGACCCTCGGGTACCAGCACCTCTCCGAGTTTGCCGTCGATTACCAGCGTCTCCAGAACCAGCTGCCCGCCGGCACGCAGGGTTTCGCGCAACTCGCGCAGGTGATCCATGGGCGAGCGGCGATGGTAGAGCACGCCCATGGAAAAAGTGGTATCGAAGCAGCCGAGATTGGCCGGCAGTTGTTCGATGCCAATGGGCAGTACATCCACGGGTAGCTGGCCCACAAAATGCTTGAGGCTGTAAAACTGCATGACGAACCGGGGCGAGGGATCTATGCCAATCACCCGGCGCGCGCCGGCGCCGTGCATACGCCAGCAGTGGTAGCCGTTGCCGCAACCCACATCCAGGATGTGCCTGCCCGTTAAGTCATCCAGGTGGGGGGCAACCCTGTCCCACTTCCAGTCCGATCGCCACTCGGTGTTTAGGTGAAAACCAAACAGGTCATAAGGCCCTTTGCGCCAGGGGATGAGTTCGCGCAGTGTTTGCTCGATATGCCGGCGCTGGGCGTCTGACAGATCGGCGTCCAATTGCACGCCCTGGCTGAAATCTTGGTGGGTGGCACGCAGTGGGGGCAGTTTCAAATAGCTGTCGCGCCACTGGGGCAGATCGCCGTAGCGGGTTTCCGAGAGGCCGGTGGCGATATCGTCGGGCAGCCGCGCGGCCCATTGGCTGAAGCGGGCGTCGGCGGCCAGCTCGGCCAGGAGCGGGCGGTAAAAATCCAAATAATTCATGCTTTGATGGCGATCAAGGAGGCAAAGTTAAAGCACTGAAACCAGACATCGCTGCTGGCAAAGCCTGCGGCTTTGAGCCGCTTGCGGTGAGCCTCTAGCGTTTCAGGTATCAGCACGTTTTCCAAGGCAGTGCGCTTTTGCGCGATTTCCAGCTCGCTGTAGCCGTTGGTGCGTTTGAAGTTGTGGTGCAGCTCGATCATTAGATCTTGATGGGGACTGTCCGTAAAGGCCACTTTTTCCGACAGGATTAACACACCGCCCGGCAGTAAGCCATCGTAGATCTGTTTAAGAATGGCGGTGCGCTCGGCGGGTGCAATAAATTGCAGGGTAAAGTTCAGCACCACCACCGAGGCGCGCGCTATCTGTACCGCCTGTAAATCCTGGCACATCAGCGTGACGGGCACTTCGCCACTGTCCGCTTGCATCACCTGGCGGGCGCGCTCGATCATGGCTTGGGAGTTGTCCACGGCAACGATGTGGCACTGGGCAGCGCGAATGCGATGGCGCATGGCCAGGGTGGCGGCGCCCAGGGAGCAGCCCAGGTCGTAGCACACCGAGTTGGCCTGGGCGTAGCGCTCGGCCAAGTCGCCAATCATGCTGATGATGGTGGTATAGCCAGGCACAGAGCGTTTAATCATGTCCGGGAAGACATTCACCACCGTTTGGTCAAAGCGAAAGCTCGCCAATTCGGGGATGGGCGTTGCGTAGATATCGTCTTTCGGGTGGGTCATGACCGGCGCGCTCGAAAAACCGCCAATTCTAGCTATCTGGGCCCGCGCAGGCAATGAATCTGATCTAAGCTAACGCTGTTGGCCGCGGATGCAACGCAAAAGGGCAGGAGTAGAGCGCTGGTTAATTACAAATCGATTAAAGTGCTGGTGGTGGACGACTTCGACAGTTTTCGCATGACCGTCAGTCGTATGTTGCAGGAGTTTGGTTGCCGCCAGGTGGATACGGCGGTTAACGGCCAGGAAGCGCTGCGCTTGTGCGAGGACACCGACTACGACCTGATACTGTGCGACTACAACCTGGGGCGCGGGCGCAATGGCCTGCAGGTGCTAGAGGAAATGCGCCACCGGCAGCTACTGCGCCGCCATAATCTGTTTTTACTGGTGAGCGCCGAGTCCAGTCGCGATGTTGTACTGGCGGCCTCCGATTTTGATCCGGCGGGCTACCTCACCAAGCCGCTCACTGCTAAAACCCTGCGCCAGCGCCTGGATCGCGTGTTGCACCAGCGCCAGGAATTCAAATCTATTTACCGCGCCATCGAAGACAACTATCTGGATACTGCGGCGGTCTTGTGCTTGCAAAAAATTGACGACGGCAGTCGCTACGCCATTATTTGTCAAAAAATACTGGGGGTGCTGTATCTGAAAACCGGTCAGTTGGATCTGGCAGAGCAGGTGTATCGCCAGGTGCTGGAAGTGCGAGAAATGGATTGGGCACAAGTGGGCATGGCACAAGTCAAACGCGCGCAAGGTGATTTGGAAACAGCTATCGATTGGCTCAGTCAAATTGTAGTGCAGCACCCGCTCTGCATGCAGGCCTACGACGAACTAGCGGAATGCCATTTGGCTTTGGCGCACCACGAAGAGCGCCAGCAGGTATTGGAGCAGGCGGTCAACGTGTCGCCCGTGGCCCTGCTACGCCAACAAACGTTGGCCGAAGTGGCCGTGGCCAATAACGACAAGGTGACCGCGGCAAAAACCTACCGACGTGTGGTCAAACTATCGGAAAGCTCCGTGCACGACTGCGCGGAAAATCACGTGGCGTTTACCCGCGCTGCCGCTGCGGTATTTTCCGAAGATGAAGCCGTGGGGCGGGAAGTGATTCGCGACGCACTGGCAGTGTTGGACAAGGTCGACAAAAAGTTTGGTAGAGATGAGGGGCGGCAGCTGCAACTGCAGATGATCGAGTGCCAATTGCAATTGCAGCAAGGCAATCAACGCCGGGCCAATGAATTGTTTTTAAGCGCCAGCACGCGTATGGATGAAGTCGGACTGCAAGATATCGATACGGAACTCGATCGCGTACTGGCGATGCAGGCGCTGGGGCAGCGGGATAAAGCCAGCGCCAAGTTGAAGAAGTTAACAGAGGTCTTTTCACACGATCAGGTAGCGCTTCAGAAAATTGATCGGTTGCTGGACGAGCCTGTGAGCGAAGAAAGCCGCCGGCAGGTCGCGCAAATTAACAAAGAGGGGATCCGGCTTTACGAGCAGCACGCCTATTTGAAGGCCATTGAATGCTTTCAGCGGGCGCGCCGACTGTTTCCCAATCATTTGGGGGTGCAGCTGAATTTAGTGCAGGCGCTGGCAGGCCAGATGCAAACCGGCGATCAGACCGCTGAATGGATGGATACTGCGCTGGCGTGTCTCAAGTCAGTGGAAGCTGTGCTGACGGCTACCCATCCACAATTTCAGCGCTTTCGCCAGCTACAACAAATGATTCGACAGGTTGAAATTGAACGCCAACAGAAAAAATTTCGTTAACCAATAAAGGCTGTGCATGACTAATTCCGGTGATCGTCAAGATTGTGTTGCAGATTTCGCGCTGGTATTGGCCTCCAGCGTCCACGACATGAAGAATTCCTTGGGTATGTTGCTTAACACGCTCGATGAAACTATGCAGGATATGCCTGCGAAAACACCGGCACAGCAGCAGCGTTTTGCGACTTTGCAATACGAGGCTTCGCGAATTAACGGCGAGTTGATACAGTTATTGTCTTTGTATCGGATGAATCTGCAATCGATGCCAATCCACGTCCAAGAAAATTACGTCAGTGATATGTTGGGCGAACAGTTGGCGCGCAACGATATGTTATTTGTCAGCCGCAGACTCAATGTAAAATGCGAATGCGACGACGATTTGCTTTGGTATTTTGACAGTGATTTGGTAGGCGGCGTGATACACAATGTGTTGGTGAATTGCGCCCGCTACACCCGGACTCAGCTGCTTGTAAAAGCCTGGCTGGAACCGGCGGGGTTATATGTGAGCGTGGCCGATGACGGCCAGGGTTATCCCGATGTCATGTTGGCACAGCCGGGTGAGATTAGCGCCGGCGTATCATTTGAGTCGGGCAGTACTAATTTGGGGCTGTATTTTGCACAGGCGGTGGCGGGACTGCACCGGGCCAAAGACGTCAAGGGTGCGATCGCGTTGGCCAACGACGGGCCCTTGGGGGGCGGCGTATTTACGCTGTATTTGCCCTGACGCTAACGGCCTGCTGCACCTGGGTGTCCGACCAAGGTCTTACAGTCAGGATTATTGCCGCTTGTTAAGCTGGCTGTATCAAACTTTGGTACAGGTTGTTATCCCATGCAAACGTCTCCCGCTTCCCGTCAACTCGACAATCGCCGTGCGTTAATTACTGGCAGCAGCTCGGGTATTGGCCTGGCCATCGCCGAAGCACTGGCAGCCGCTGGCGCGCAGGTGGTGGTACACGGGTTGGTGAGCGACGCCGAAGGCCAGGCATTGGCCCAGCGCTTAGCCGACCAATATCGCACCCGCTGCGTATTTTTGGCGGGCGATATGACCGATGCCGACGCCATAGACCGCTTGGTGCAAGGGGCCCAGGAGGCTTTGGGCGGCCTAGACATTCTCGTTAACAACGCCGGTGTGCAGTTTACCGCCCGCACCGAAGCGTTTCCGATAGCGCGCTGGCAATCGGTGATTGATATAAACCTCACTGCCTGCTTTATCGCGATCCGCGCAGCGCTACCGGCCATGCAGCAGCAGGGATTTGGGCGCATCGTAAATATTGCTTCAGTGCACGGGCTGGTGGCTTCACAGGAAAAATCCGCCTACGTCGCGGCCAAGCACGGCTTGGTTGGGCTGACAAAAGTGGTGGCACTGGAAAATGCGGAGCTGGGCATCACCTGTAATGCCATTTGCCCGGGTTGGGTGGACACCGCCATCGTTGCCCAGCAAGTAACGGCGCGCGCCGCGCGCGACCAGGTGAGTGAGTCTGTGGCGCGCAAGGCGCTGGTTCAGGATAAACAGCCGATGCCCGCCATGACCCAAACCCAGGCCATTGGCGACTTGGTGCGCTTCCTGTGCAGCGACAGCGGCACTACACTCACCGGTGCGGCGCTGCCAATGGACGGTGGTTGGACTGCGCAATGAGCGCTATGATGGCTGTTTCTGTCGCCACGAATCAACACCAAAATTCTATGCCTCTGCTCTTGCTTGCCGATGATCATCCGCTGTTTCGGACTGCGTTAAAGCAAACCTTAATGCAATCTGCCTGGGTGGATTCCCCCGACTGCGTGGAATGTGAAAACTTGGCTGCCGTGCAAGCACAGCTAGAGGGGGGACTTGAGCCGGATCTTATTTTATTGGACTTGCATATGCCCGGTACCTTGGGCTTTGCGGGGCTCGCCAGTTTGCGCGGCTGTTATCCTGAAATTCCCGTGGCCATAGTCTCGGGTGACGACAGTTACGAGCGCGTCGTGCGCGCCGAACAATTAGGCGCCTCGGGTTTTATCTCCAAATCCTTACCGCCGGCAGAATTGGAGCTGGCCATTAGTCGGCTTTTGGCTGGCGACGTCTGGTTTGAAAAAGTGCCCTCCGACGTGTCGGCGGAAGTCGACGATGTGGCCGAGCGAATTGCCAGCCTTACGCCGCATCAGTTCCGCGTTTTTTCGCTCATTTGCGAGGGGCGACTCAATAAGCAAATAGCCTATGAAATGGCCATTGCCGAGCCCACCGTTAAATCCCATGTGACGGCAATTATGCGTAAATTGGGTGTACGTAAACGCACGGAAGTGATTTTGCTGGCGCAAAAGCTCGCCAGTTAGCAGTGCTCGGACAGCTTCCAGCTTAATCGCCCTTCGTTTTACCCTGTAGGTTTAGACCAGGTTGCTAGCCCGTTGTTTCAGCAGGCGCGCCATGAGCGCGCGCAGTGCGGGAATTTTTACCGGCTTTTTCAAAAAGTAGAATCCGGCGGCACGGGCTTCAGCTTTTACTTTGTCGTCGTAGTCGGCGGAAATAATAATGGTTGGTATGGCGCGTCCCATCGCGCGGTGAATGGCCTGTGCCACCACTACGCCGCGCTCGTCGTCGTGCAGGTGATAGTCGGCCAGGATCAAATCGGGCGCCTGCAACAGCGCGGCGCTGTGCGCCTGCTGAGCATCAAGCACACCCGCTACACGACAGCCCCAGGGCGACAACAGCGACTGCATCGCCTCGATAATGGCTGGCTCATTGTCCAGGCACAGTACGTGAATGTTGTTAAACTGCAGCCGTTGTTGATTTTTTTGCGCGCGCGGTGCCAGTGCCCGCGGGTTTTGCTGGCTGATTGGCAGGCTTACTCCAAAACAACTGCCGCGCCCCGGCTGCGAAGACAGACTGACGGGAATGGCCAGCAGCCGACACAGCCGCTCCACCGTCGCCAGGCCCAAGCCGAGGCCGCCATCGGTTCTGTCCTGTTGTAATCGTTTGAACTCCACGAAAATACTTTGTTGGTCGTCTGGGTGAATGCCGGGGCCTGTATCCCAAACCTGCACTCGCAGTAGTTCGCCCTGTCTGCGTGCGGTAATTAATACGCGCCCCTGCGCGGTATAGCGAATGGCATTAGCTAGCAAGTTTTGAAGCACGCGACGCAACAGCTTGTAGTCGGTAAATACCGTGTGCGGCTGTGCTCGCAAATCTAGGGACAAGCCCTTGGCCGCCGCTTGCAGCTGAAAATCCTGCTGCAGTGACTGCAGTAGATCGGCTAGTCGAAAGGCTTCTGGCGCCGGCGTAATGGCGCCGGCATCGAGTTTCGCGATGGCCAGCAATTCGCTGATAATACTGTCGGCCGCATGTAGCGAGGCGTCAAGGTGTTGCAATGTTTTTTGCAGTTGTGCGCTGTTGATTGGACCTGAGTTGCTGCCAAACTGTTGCAAGAGCGCGTTGGTGAATAACTTCGCCGCGTTGAGCGGTTGAACCAAATCGTGACCGGCGGCGGCTAAAAAGCGCGTTTTACTGGCATTGGCTTGCTCCAGTTGTTGGTTGGACTCCTGCAATTCCGCCGTGCGGGCACTGACGCGCTGTTCCAACAGGTTGCGGTGCTCTTCCAGCGCGTTAAGCGTTTGTTGGTATTCTGTTACATCGGTAAACGTTGTCACAAAGCCACCGCCGGGCATAGGGCTGCCGCGCAATTCCAGAACGCGGCCGTCGTCGTGGGCGCGTTTGACAACATAGGCGCTGCCCTCGGCCATGTAGGTTAGGCGTTTACTTACAAAACTTTCGACATCGTCCGGCTCGGATATGTTCAGGTTTACGGCGTTAAAGCGCAGTAAATCGGCCACATGGCGGCCCACGTGGACCAAGTCTTTTGGGTAGTCAAATAATTCCAGGTAGCGGCGATTCCAGGCCACCAGGCGCAGGTTTTTATCGACCACGCTAATGCCCTGGCTGATGTTGTCGATACTCGCCTGCAACAGCTCGCGGGAGAAGTGGTAAATTTCCGATGTCTCGTCGAGCAGTGGCGCGGGCTCAGAGCTGCGTGCGTGTTCGATGACGTGGCGAGCCGACACCGAGCCGATAACACCGGCCAGCATGTTCTCGACAAATTCCACATAGGCACTTTCCGCCTGGGTTTGCGGCAGTAGCTTTTCCGGGTATTGCGACAGCGCCAGGCGCGCTTGTTCGGCACCTAAAAATTTACTGGCCAGTGCTTGTAATTGGTACACCGGCAGGCTTTCTGTGGGCGCGGTGGTCGGAGCGTCGGCTTTGTGCCGCCAGCGGGTGTAGCAGTACACGGTTAAAATATTGGCTGACAGACTCCAGATAACGCCGTGGCTAATTGCCGACAGTCCCTCCAGCCCAAACAGTGCGGTGGGGCGCAGCCAGTGGATGTCGGCCAGCCCGTGACTCAGTAACGCTTCGCCCAGCCAGCCGGCGCGCACTAGCATGGGCAGCAGCAATGTATAACACCAAAAGCTAAAGCCAATAGCGATACCCGCGAGCACGGCCGAAACATCTTTGTGGGAGGGCCGCAACGTCAGCCAGAGGGCGGGGGCGAACTGCGCCACCAGGGCAAACGAGCTTAGACCAATGGAGCCCAAGGCATTGTTATTGGCAAACAGATGGTAATAGCTGTAGGCAAACAGCATCAATATCAGAATAATACTGCGCCGGATTAATCGCAGCTTTCGGCTGATATCGGCATCTTGTTGGTGCTTCAGCCAACGGGTGCGCAGCAGCAAAGGCACCACCAATTCATTGCTGATCATGGTGGCCATGGCAACACAGGCCACTATAACCATGCTGGAGCCCGCAGACAGGCCGCCCAGAAAAGCCAGTAGTGCGAGATCGGGGCGATCATTCGCCAGGGGCAGGCGCAAAACAAAATGTTCGGCACTGATATTCAGCGTGTCAAAGCTCAGTAGTCCACCGTAGGCGATGGGCAAAATGCAAACACCAAATAAAATCAAATAAATAGGCACCACCCAGCGCACGGTGCTCAAGTCTTTTTCCGATTCGCATTCCACCACCAGTACGTGAAATTGCCGGGGCAGGCAGATGATGGCAATCATGCCCAATACGGTGGCGGCCAGAAAACCTTGGTCGGCGTGGTGGCTTTGTAGCAGTTCACGCACGCTGTCGCTGTTAATGGCGGCCAAAGTGAGATCGCCGAAGCCGTCGTACAACCCGTAGGTGACGAACCAGGCGATACTCACAAAGGCGGTAATTTTTATCAGTGCCTCGAAGGCAATGGCAATCATTAAGCCGTTGTGGTGCTCGCGGGCGTCTAGGTGCCGGGTGCCGAAGGCAATCGCAAACAATCCCAAAATCATGGCGATGTAAAAGGCGGTGTCTCGGGCGACGGGTACATTTAATAGGTAATGTGAGTGCACCATATTGTCGGTAAGCACGTGAAAGCTTTCGGTAATGGCCTTGAGCTGTAGCGCGATGTAGGGGATCAGTAAGATCAAACAGATTACTGTGACGATAACTGCCAGTGTGCGCGAGCGGCCGAAATTCATAGCCAGGTAGTCCGCCAGGGAAGTGGCGTTGCCATTTTTAGCGGCAATGATTAGTTTTTTCAGCGGTGCGGCGAAAAAAACCAGAAGGACAATGGCACCCAAAAACGTGGGTGGGAAATACCAGCCGTTATAGGCCGCTTGTGCGGTAGTGCCGTAAAAGCTCCAGGCGCTGCAATAAATGGTGGCGGCAAGGCCGATAATAAACGGCTTAAAACGCCGGATGGTGGGCTCGGCGATGCGATCGCCCCACCAGGCAATTGCGAACAACGTCAGCAGATAGCCAAGGGACAGCAGCAGTAATTCAAGATAACTCAGCATAGATTCTTTGTATTATGGGCCGGTTATCGAGCGCTGGCCACGCCGGCGGTGAAACTATTGGCCGGTGCGGCGGGCGCTATTTTGGGTGTTCAGTGCGTTGCGATACCGGTTGCGGTTACAGTCAGGTGTTGCTGCTGACGATCGGTTGCAAGTACCGCTGCATTTAAAGCAATTGGCGGCAAGCTGGCAAGGGGTTCGTCCGGTGCCTGCACCGGCGCGGCAATGATTCGTTGATTGGGCGGTAGGGGTGCGCCGTCACGCAGGTGTAATAACACTGTGTCGAGGGCCTGCTCGTAGTAGCCGTGCATGGGCACATAGTGCGCTCTCAGCGGGGCATAGTTTAGTAGTGCGTCAAAATGCTGCCCGTGACTGATTTCGATGTACCGCAGCTGGGATTGTCCACCTTCCGCGCGTTGGTTCAACGTAGCGTAGGCGCGCCCGTGGTGGTTAACCTGAATGAGGTTGTCGCCGGCGCCTTGAACAATCAACGTGGGTTTGCCGCGCAAGTTGCCGCTCATGGCCAGTGTGTCAATTTGTGCGATCAACTGAGGTGTGTGAGCTAGGTCGTCAAAGCATTGCATGGCCTCAAACCCCAGGTCGAACTTCCCGTTGGCGTCTGTGGAGAAATACAGGCTGCGCGCGCCGCCCTTGGCGTTGTTATTGATCAAAGTAATGCCCGACGCCGGCGGTACGCCGCTGCCCGTGGCAAATAATCCCGCTTTTACCTGGGCGGGTGTGGGCGTTGGCTGGCCCTGTGCATTGGCGTAGGCGTAGCTCACCTGGCACAGTGCGTCTTCGACGCTTGCCCCCAGATAGCTGTTGAGATAATTGACAGTATAGGCCTCCCACAGGCTAATGGCTGCCGCGGTGGCCAGCATGGGCAGTGCCGTATCGGCGATACCGCTGGCGCGGAGCTTGGTTAATGCCTCTGTGGCTTGCGCGGGCAGCGTGTCGGCGCGCAACAAGCCGGCCATTTTCAGCTGCGCACAGCGGTTGGCAAAATGCCCTTGAAAAAGGGGGAGTTGAAAGGCCGCCAGTGGTGACACCAAGTCCTGTGCCAGGCTAGCGCAGGGGCCAAAGAGCGCGGATTCCGTGGCAATCTGGGGCAGGGGCTTGGCCCGCTGCGGCCGACCGTTGACTTGATAGCTAAACTGGCTGGGCAGAAAGACATTGGGTTCGGAAACCGCAAGTCCATCGAGCCACTGCTCTGTGTCTTGCTCGGCGGCGCGAATCAGCGCCGCGCCACCATTGGAAATCCCGGTGCCCAGCACCGTGGTGTTTGCGCGGGAGAAAAACCCTTGGTCGGCCCGCAAATCCCGGTGCTTGGCGTTTAGTATGTAAAAACCGAATTGTGCAGCCTGTAACGCAAATTTGCCCCAATCCTGTTCGATGCGTTTGCCGCTGTGGGCGTGTTTGGTGGCGACTCGCGCGGGATGAGCGGCTTGAAACGCGCGGCGAGCCTCATTTTCGGCGGCTTTAAAGTGCAGCGTTTGGGCAGTATCGGCGACCAGGGTACCGTCGACCGATTGCCCCTGCTGCTCATCCAGCCAGTGAAAGCCGGTGCCCGTGCCTTTATCTGTGGTGGCCACGGCGCACCCCTGCTGCAGTGCCCAGTTACCCACGACGCCCACGGCGCCGTAAATACCGCGCGAACCGGATGAGGCGGTGACCACCAAACAGGGCGCCTCCGCGTTAAAACGCTCGGGTACCTGCACCATAAGCAGGCTGGCGATGCTGTGGTCGTTGTAGCGCACGGGCATAATGTATTCGTGTCCGGCGATGGGCTGGTGGTGTTTGGCAAAAAGTCGGCCGTAGCCGTCGGTATCGTTGAGTGCAAGCAGGCTGCGATAATTCTCGTAGTAGGCGCGGCGACGCAGCTCCGCTGCTGTGGGCGCCTCGGGATGCGCAAAGGCCGGCGGCTCGCCGCGCAATCCGGCCAGACCTAGGCCGGCCGTGGCCAAATCATCGGTTTTGCCATCCAGGTAAGTGTGGCGAATGTCGTCCACGGCAAAGGTCGGTTTGCGGGCTTCTTCTGGTAGTGCACGGGACTGGGCCAGCTGTTCAGAACAGGCACCTAGGGCGAGCACCAACGGCAGCGTTTGCAGAATCTTCATATCCCTTCTCGTTAAAAAACAATAAACAACAAAAGTGCCAAGGCGGTGCCCAGTACCGGGACCACCACTGTGAGCGCACCCATGGGCCCATAAGCCGCCTTGTGGGTTTCTCCGCAGATGGCGCGAATGGTTGTCACTACGTAGCCGTTGTGAGGCAGTGAGTCCAGAGCCCCAGACGAGATGGCCACCACGCGGTGCAGCGCATCGGGATTGACGCCCGCTTCCAGATAATGGGGCGCCAGTTCCGGCAGTGCAATGGTCTGCCCGCCCGAGGCCGAACCGGTCATTGCGGCGATGACCGTGACGGCCACTGCCGCGCCTATCAATTCATTGCCCGGCAGTGAGGTAATACTGGCGACAGCCATGGCAAAGGCCGGCGAAGCTTTCGCCACCGAGCCGAAGCCCACCACAGCAGCGGTGTTGGCAATCGCCAGGAGCGCACCGGTGGTGCCCGTCGCGATAATGGCGTCCAGGCCGGTCCAACTGCGCAGCGCCAGGCCCCAGGCCGCTAAACAGCCGGCTAAGAGTGCAAGAATGAGGGCGTATTGGGCGAAGTAGTCGTGGCAAAAAAATGTCACGCCCAGCACTGCCAGGATGGGGGCAGCGGCGGCAAAGCGCGACGGCAATACCTTGTCTTCGAGCACTGGGTCATCGGTGCGCGCCACAAAGGTCTCGCCCCGTGCCGCGGCTGCGCGCATCATACGGTTGAGCCAGAAGAAACCCAGCGTAGCCATGAACGCAGCCACTACCAAGCTGACCTCCCAGCCGGCGTAGGGCGATGTGCCCAGATATTTGATAGGAATCCAGTTTTGAATCTCGGGGCTACCGGCGGATGTCATGGTAAACGTCACCGAGCCAAAAGCCATGACCGCTGGAATAAAACGGCGCGGTAAGTTGGCCTGGCGGAACAGACTTACGGCCATCGGGTAGGCCGAGAAGGCCACAACAAAAACACTGACGCCGCCGTATGTCAGCAGCGCGCAAGCCAGTACTACGGCAGCGGTCGCGTGCTTCATGCCCAACCATTGGACAATATCGGAAGCGATGCGATCGGCGGCGCCTGAGGCCTCCATAAGTTTGCCAAACAGGCTGCCCAGTAAAAACATAAAAAACCATGCGGCAATAAAATCCGTGAAACCGTTCATATAGGCCTGAATAAAATTGTCGCCCTCGGCTGCAGGCAATAGCGGTAAACCGGCGCATAGCGCAACTATCATGGCAGTAATAGGGGCGGCAATTAGCAGGTTCATGCCCTTAATGGTCAGGTAAATCAATAAACCCAGGGCAAACAGCAAACCCAACAAGCTGAACATAAGCGATTCCATGACTGGTTATAGTTAGTTCGGTCATTATGGCGCAAGCGTGTGTCAGAGAAACTAGACCTTGGTATGGTTGGGCCTCATACCAAGGTCGTGCAGTCAAAGCCCCTCGCGCTCAGTAGACTGTGTTGAAACATTGGGAATGCCCTGTGTGATTGAGCAATGAAGACGTCCATAACAAGATAAAAGGTAGATCACATGACTAGCTACAAATACCACGCCCAACCCTTGGCACTGGCAATCGCCCTGGCAGGCGGTTACGCCCTCCCGGCAGCAGCCGAAGTGACCTTGGAAGAGGTTGTTGTCACCGCACAGAAACGCGAACAATCTCTACAGGAAGTGCCCGTAGCGGTAACTGCCATAGGCGAAGACGCATTGATGCAAAATGGCATCAGCGATATCACCGATGTACAGAAGCTTTCGCCCAACACCACGCTGCAGGCCGGTCGCGGTACTAACTCGACACTGACGGCGTTTATTCGCGGTATTGGTCAACAAGATCCGCTCTGGGGCTTTGAGCCGGGTGTTGGGATTTACGTGGACGATATCTACGTTGCGCGTCCGCAGGGTGCGGTAATGGATATTCTGGATGTAGAGCGCATTGAAGTATTGCGCGGTCCGCAGGGTACTTTGTACGGCAAGAACACAATCGGTGGTGCGGTAAAATACGTTACCAAAAAAATGAACGATGAAGATCGCCTCACACTGAGCGGCGCATTAGGCAGCTACAACCAAATGGATGTAAAGGTGGCGGGTTCTACCGAAGTGGGTGAGGGCGTTTACCTGGGTGGCGCCATAGCCAGCTTTAACCGCGATGGCTACGGTGAAAATGTTCGCACGGGTAAAGATCAGTACGACAAGGATGTACTCAGTGCGCGCGTAGCGCTGGAATTGAATCCCTCAGATGCCGTATGGATACGGATTGCCGCCGATAAAACCACCGATAAGTCTTCCCCCAAGCACGGCTACCGCTTGAATGCCGATCTCGCGGGTGCAGAGCCCCTGGACAGCATTTACGACACCGAATCGAACATGCTGCACGAGAATAAAGTGGAAACCAGTGGCGCATCTGTCACAGTTGAGTGGCAGGCGACCGACAGTATTATGCTGAAGTCCATTACGGCATACCGCGAAGGCGATACAGAAACCGCCATCGATTTCGACAGCGTGAATCGCCCGGATTTTGATGTGCCTGCTTTCTACAAAGACGACCAAACAACCCAGGAGTTTCAGCTTAACTGGGAGGGCGATAATGCCAACTTGGTAAGCGGCTTGTACTACTACACCGGTACTGCAGCCGGCGCATTTGACGCCGTATTGGGCTTTGCCAGTTTGACTCAACAAGTTGCGGGTTCAGTGGATACCACCAGTCTGTCTGCCTATGCGCACTACAACTGGCAATTCGCACCGGATTGGAATCTGAGTTTAGGTGGCCGTTACACCCAAGATAAGAAAGATGCCACCGTATATAAAGCCAACTTCTTGGGCGTGTACAGCCCGCTATTTGCGGAAAAATACAATCCCGGTCAACCGGCAGCAACCTTCTTAAATACCTTGACCGATTACACCAATGACGATACCTGGAGCAAATTCACACCGCACCTGGGCATCGACTACCAGGTTAACCAGGATGTGATGGTGTATGCCACCTACAGTTCAGGCTTCAAAAGTGGTGGCTTTGATATGCGCGGTGATGCCAGTACCTTGCCGTCTACGGTGGACGGCTTTGATCCGGAAACTGTCGATTCCTATGAGCTGGGTGTGAAAAGTGATTTGTTTGACAACCGATTGCGCTTAAATGTGGCCGCATTCTATACAGACTACACAGATATGCAGGTCACTGTGCAGGCTTTTAACCCCGGTGGTGGATTTTCCAGTGCGGTATTAAACGCCGGTAAGTCCCGTATTCAAGGCGTGGAACTAGAAGCAAACCTGGCCGTCACTGAAAACCTATTGGCTAATTTGACCGTCGGTTACGCCGATACTGAATTCCTGGAATTCATGTCTGGCGGTGTGGATGTGGCCGATCAGCGCGACATGCAGAATACGCCCGACACCACGGCCATGTTCCAGCTTAATTACACTTGGCCCATGGCCAGTGGCGCAGAAATTGTTATCAACCCTACGCTGTCTTACCGGGCCGATACGCAAATTTTTGAGGCGCCCAGCCAGTTGGACCAGGATGCCTACACACTGTTTGATATGAGCGCAACTTTTTACAGCAGCGACGACAAGTGGCAGTTGAGCCTGGTGGGTAAGAATCTGACCGACAAGGAATATCGCATAGCGGGCTACAGCTTCGGCGGCCCATTCGTGACAGGATTCTACGGCGCACCACGCACTATTGCACTGTCTGGCAATTACAACTTTTAATATGACTGAATTACGGGTGTAGAGCATGACCTGTAATAACCCTTGAATGCTCTTTTACAGTTCATTGGCCCGCCTAGCGGGCCTTTTTTATTTAGATTGTCTGTCTGTTTGGTTACACTTTGAACTTTCAAAGAATTCGATAAATTATGGCCTTGATACGCGCAGCGCAATACCTTGACTTACTGGCCGTGGCCGAATTGGAAAGGACGGTTTTTGACGGCCATGGATATCCTGCGTTTTTCTTCAGGCAGGCGCTTGATTGTTGGCCGAAGCATTTTTTGGTTGCCGACGGCCAGGTGGGGCTATTGGGGTATGCACTCTGGGTGCCTGCTGCAACCGGATCTCGAGATGCATGGCTATTGTCGCTGGCAGTTGCTCACGAAGCGCGTGGGCAAGGAGTTGCGCGGCAATTATTAACGAAGGTCAAGGCAGACGCCTGTGATTATCAGCGCCTATTGTTAACGGTTAGCCCGGATAATCAAGCGGCCTTGGCGCTGTATCTGTCTGAAGGATTTACGGTTGTTGCGCGCGATGATAACTATTTTAAGGCGCAGGAAACCCGCTTGGTCCTTGCGCGAACACTTTAGTGGCACAGTCTTACTGATCAGGATTATCAGCCTGAGTGACAATTTGATTTCGCCCTTGTTTTTTTGCTATTAAGAGCGCTGTGTCGGCCCGTTCGAAGGCGGCACTGATGGACTCGTCTGGCTTTATCTGCACCAAGCCAAAGCTGCCCGTTAGTCTGTGCTGGGTGCCGCGTATGGGTTTTTTGCCGAGCGACTGTCGAAGTCGCTCGGCAGTGTCTTGCGCTTGATTAAGATTGTTGTCGGGCAGCAGAATCATGAATTCGTCGCCACCAAAACGACCCATTATATCTGTTTTGCGCAGGCTGTCCTTCACGCATCTGGCGGCGTGAACCAGTGCTTTGTCGCCCATACTGTGCCCGTATTTATCATTGATTGCCTTGAATAAATCAATGTCGAATAATATGAAACATAACGGGGATGAAGTGCGCTTGGCACGCAATAATTCCATATTCGCTTGTTCAAAAAAATAGTCGCGGGTGGACACCTTGGTGAGCCCGTCTACAAATGCCTGTTCTCGGAGTATGTGGTTGTGCGCAATGAGTACCGGAACGGCCAGGCCAAAATAGGTGCTGGCGGCAATGACAACAATGGCGAACTGAAACACCATTGCAAATGCCATGAGCTCGAGGCCCGCAACCCAAAGCGCGGTGAGTACACTGAATAACGCTAAACTGACGATGGCGCGAAAGGGGCTTTCGGTATACACCACCCACATTTGCGGAATTATTAGAAAAAATACGGCAAAAGCGGATTCAGAACGGGGAAACAGGGCGATAAACACCATAGTAGCCGAGAGTAAACTGGCGCAAAGCGTAAGCTTTATCAAGTACTGCGTTTTATCGCGGCCATGAATATTCAGGTTTAAGCCCGCCAGCCAAGATTCTATAGCACTGTACCGCCAGCTTAGGATGGCAATAAACAACGGTGCCAGAACCAAGGTACCAGCCATATCGCCAACCCACCAGGCGAGTACTGTGGTGGCGGTACTCTCTGCGGTTATGGCGTCGCTGAAGAGTAGAATCTGCGTGCCCAAAATTGTGGCGACCAGTGCCGACAGAGATCCGATCACTAGAAAGCTAATTACCGTGTGTGGTAGGTTGTGCGATTGCACGCGGGATACGGTGAACTTAAGCACATTGGCACCTAATCCGTAGGCTCCGCAATGGGCCGCGCCGAAAAGTGTGCCTGTTGTCAGTAGATGCATCCAAGGTTGATCCGTGGCATATATGCTGTCTGTCCAGAAAGTGGCCGCTAGAGTACACAGAAATAACGTGGGCAGGGCGCGAGCGCCAAACACCAAGAGTGCTGCGAAACTTAATCCCGCTGGGGGGTACCAGAGGCTCGCATGGGGTGCGTATTCCATGAGTACCGCAATGCGCCAGAGGATCATCCAACTGACGATCAGCAAGAAGTGCCTGAGGATGTCGGTGTGATCGAGGCGTATTGCGAACAATTCGTAAACCTTGAGGTGCAACGTTGTGTGGCGGGCGCCAGCAACATGGATACCTCCAAGTGTAGATCATTGCGTGACGAGGCGATCAATGGCTTGATAAAAAGTGAAGCCTGGCCGGCTAAATACAACAATTAATTAAGGGGGGCATGCCAATGTATACGGGAAAATGCCTGTGCGAAGGTGTTCAGTACCAAATTAGCGGTGATATCGGCCCTGTATACCACTGCCATTGCAGTAAATGCCGCCGTTGGCACGGCGCTGCCTTTCGCTCGCGGGCTTCTATCAAACGCACACAATTTCAATGGATATCGGGCCGGAACCTCTGTTCCACCTACGAGTCCTCAGGTAATGTTACCAAGTATTTCTGCCAGATTTGTGGTTCCCCGTTAATCAGCACCTACAGGGATCAGCCAAACGTGATCGGCGTGCCCATCGCTGCACTGGAAGGCTTACATAATGCTGGCGAGCAGGCCCATATTTTCGTGGCGGATAAAGCGCACTGGTTTCGCATTACCGATGGGCAGCCAGAGTTTGATGCATGGCCAGGAACAGAGTCAGCGGTAAGACAAACTGCCGACAGCGAGCCCTGCGACTAGAATCATTATCTGTGCGTTTGCGTCGATGGGAACTTGCGGAGTGAGTTATGCAGCAGTTTTTATTTTTGTGTTTGCTCATTGTCAGCCTAGGGCTTAACTCCGCACGCGGTCAAGCCGTAGATTGCATGCCGCTGACAGCGATACAAGGCGAGTGGGTCACTGCCGATGGGCGCCAGCGGGAGTCTTGGCAGCAGGTAAGCGACCGCAGTGTTGAAGGGCGTAATTGGCGGTTAAATTCGGACGGGATACCGATTGCAGAAGAGCAGATGTGGTTGCTGGTGATGGGCAGCGCCACTTATTACCTGGCCAAAGTAGATCACAACCCACTGCCAATTGCGTTTAAACTGACAGAGTGTGCACCGCGCCGTTGGATGTTTACTAACCGTGCGCATGATTTTCCCAAAACACTCGAGTATCAGTTAATTGCCAATCATCACTTACAGGTTTCTGTTTTCGGCGAGGACGGTAAGGACTTTGTGTTGACGTTTTTTCGCGACTAATGTGAGCTTTATTGTTTATGCAGATGGTGGCTGAATTGGCAATGCTAACCCGGGCTTAAAGACAAGAAATATCAAAAGTTTAACGATAAAGCGCGTAACATGTGGTAAGTAACGGCTGGCGCCGAGCGACGCCAGCGAGACCTTAGCCTGCTTCAGCTAGGCTCGTTACATTGTTTTCCGGTTCTGCTTGCGGCAGGTCCTTCACTTTTTTCAATGCCGCCATAAGATCCTGGCGATTGTCGATCAAGCGCTCGGCAATGGCTTCGATGGCGGTTTCGGTTAAGCCGGTGTCTTCTTCGCTGATGAGATCAACAATGGTGTACACACAGTCGAGTCGCTGGTCGTGGGCATCTGCCAGTTTCTTGTCCATATACTCTCCTGCCTGTTCGCCGTTGCGTTTTAATACGCGGTACACAATTTCGATGGCCATGTTTATTCTGCTCCATGGTGAATGGTGGCTGCCACTCTACTGTATTTATCTGTATAAATAAACAGTATTTTAGAAGTCGGGTGCCGAAGTAAACGACAGTGCGCGGTCTGGCTCCGTAGGGTGTTCAAAGCTGAGTTGATGTGCGTGCAGGCACAGGCGCGAGTGGGCCCGCTGGCTGGCCGGATTGCCGTAGAAGGGATCGCCCAGGATAGGATGTTCGATACTCCACAAATGTACGCGCAATTGATGGGTTCTGCCGGTGCTGGGGTACAGGGCCACGCGGGCAAAACCGGATTCTTGTTGCAGTAGTTGGTAGCGTGTTTGCGCGGGCTTCCCGTCCGGGTCGGTTCGCTGCAGGGGTGGATTGGCCCTATCTGCCGAGAGTGGTGAGTCGATAACGCCCTCGGGGTGCAATAACTGCCCGGCCACCAGCGCTTGGTAAACCTTAGTTACGCGCCGTTCCTGCCATTGAATTTTGAGATTGCGCTCCGCCGCTTTGGTGCGGGCCAGTACGAGCAGGCCGGAGGTATCACAGTCGAGCCTGTGAACCAGCTGGAGTGCGCCGTAGCGTGCGCTGAGCCGCGAGAGTGCACAGTCGTGGGTGGCTTTTGCAATCCCAGGGTTGGAAAGTAGACCACTGGGTTTATTGACAACCAACAACTGCTCGTCGCAATACACCTCTTCGGGCAGGCCATTTGGCGGTCGATAAACAAATTGCTTCATCGTTATTCGCCCGCGAGTTCCTGATACCGCCAGTAGGCGTTGGTGCCGCGGTAGGGGTTAGCCAATAGCCACTGAGCACAGGCTTCCAGCTGTGTTTTCAAGGTCCAAGGCGGATTAATTACCACCATACCGGCACCTTGCATGCCGGGTTTACTGTGATCTCGGTCCAGGCCAAACTCAAACAGTTGCATGCGCTTGATACCTGTTTGTTTGAGGTTGTATTCCAATTGTTGCAGTCGGTTGGCATCTATAACTGGATACCAAAGCGCGTAAACGCCGGTGGCAAAGCGCTTGTGAAGTGCCTTTATGTGTGCCACCACGGTTTGGTACTCCGTTTTCACTTCGTACGAGGGATCTATCAGAACTAGACCCCGCTTAGCTGCCGGTGGCACCAGGGCCAGGCTGCGTTGATAGCCGTCTTCTGGATGGCAGTGGGCTCGGCGATCACCTTTGAAGGTTTGCGCAAGTAATGGAAAGTCTGAGCTGTGCAGTTCACAGAGGTCGAGTCGGTCGTGTGGACGCAGGCACTGTGCTGCAAACCAGGGTGAACCAGGATAGCTGTGTAGCGCTGTGCCACTATTCAATTGTTGAACCAAACCCACATAGTCCGCCAATAGTGGCGGCAATTGCGGAGCTTGCCACAAAGTGGCAATACCACGTTCATATTCGCCCGTTTTCTGTGCCATGGCATCGCCGAGCAGGTAGCGGCCAGCGCCGGCGTGGGTATCTATATAGTGTATGGGACCGGGTTTCTGGCACAGGTGTCTTAGGATGGCCACAAGGGTGGTGTGTTTTAGCAGGTCGGCAAAGTTGCCGGCGTGAAAGGCGTGTCGATAGCTCAGCATGTAGTGTTTTGTCCTTTGCGGGGCCGCAGTCTACCTGATTTTCTATGGTCGAGCGAAAATTGAATTTGGTACTAATTTACTAGAATTGTGACGGCGTTTGGCTGCTTATTACCACTTGCCCTATAGAACCCAGTTTCAAATAAATAACTGGTCACCACAAAAGAAATCAACCCACTAGACTGAGAGTATCCGGATTTACAGAGGGCGCAGTTGTGCAAATTAGTGGTCGTCAGAATGCAAGGTTAGGTGATCTGCTCTTAGAGCGGGGCGCGATTACGCGTCAACAGTTGCAACAGGCCATCAGTATTCAGCGTGCCCGTCGAGAGCGAGATACCCAGCTGGGATTAGCGCCCGATCCCAAGCGCCATGCACTCGGCGCCATTCTAGTCGATCTGGGTTATATCAGCCGTTGGCAATTGCGTCGGAACTTGAACTGGCAATTGGTTATGCGCAAAGCAGCCATGGTTATGGTGCTGGCGTCGCCTATTATGAATACCGCCTGCGGCGGTGGTGGTGGCGGAGGCAGCGGAGAATCGGGCAAGTCTGCGGTGGTGCAACCTGTACCGTCCCCTTCGGCTACGCCGACGCAATCGCCCACTCCCACACAAACACCCACGCAAACGCCCACACCTACTCAAACGCCTACGCCGGCCCCGACCCAGTCGCCTGCACCAACGCCTACACAGGTGCCCGTACCGCCACCACCGCCTGAGCCTACGCCTGAGCCTACGCCTGAGCCTACGCCCGAGCCCACACCTTCAGGCCCAGTGACAGTCTCTGGGCCCGTGACCGTTAACTGGAATACGCCCACAGTTCGCGAAAACGGTGATCCCTTGGATGTCTCGGAGTTGGGTGGCTACGAAGTGCGCTACCGCGAGGAGGGCGCAAGTGACTTTACCTATGTGGTCGTCGAAGGTGGCTGGGAAACCAACAAATACATCGGGGACCTTTATGGCAGCTATGAATTTGAAGTTGCCGCTTACGACAACAATGGTCTATACAGCCAGTTCGTGCCGGGCAGGGTAAACGAGCCCTGAGTTGGACAAATTGACAATTCATCAACCAAAACGCCGGTGTGAACCGGCGTTTTCGTTAGTTATGGGGGGCTTTAACTGCAAACCTTAAGTGCAGTGAAAGTGCAGGTTATTCCGGCGTCACTGCGTGGGCCTGGAGTTGGATTCTGATGTCGCTGTCAATGACTTTGGACTTTTGCGTTTGGTAGTCAAAGTGTACGAGGGTGGTTTTGCCCCGTGCTACCCGCTTACCCTGTTGCCAAGCTTCCTGGTAAACCTCAAGGGAACTGTTGCCCACTCGGGATATCCCTGTTTTGATCAACACCTCCTGGCCGTAGTAAATTTGCGCAATAAAATCTACTTCAAATCGGGCCAGAATCAGTGGCCAGGTATCAATCGCCAATGTGGGTGTAAAAATCTCGAATACCGGTTGGCGCGCGTCTTCAAACCACACGGGTAGAGTAGTATTGCTGACGTGACCCAGGGCGTCTGTCTCTGCAAAGCGCGGTGTCAGTGTTTTTTCAAAAGCCATTGTTGTCGTCCTACAGCGCGTGAATTGTCAGACCGAGTTTAGTCAACTCGTCTTTCTTAGCCGCGTGGGAAACCACTGCGGTACTTGCCCTGTCGGGTTTCAGATAGTCGCGTGCGACACGCTGTACATCGGCAAAATTCACTTTGAGTACCCGCCGGCGGAAATCTTCCCGCAGTGCGCGCGTGCGGCCAAATAATTCCGCGTGAAAGGTTTGTTTCGCTTCACCGGCTGGCGAACCTGGTTTATCTATTGCGCTGATAACTCCTAAAATGGCTTCCTCTACGAGCCGTGGATCGTCTTGCTGTTCGTTCAGCCAGGCCAGGGACTGGTCGAAATCCTGCAGCGTTTCGCTCAGGCGTGGGTCGCGGTATGAATAGAAACGGAAAGAGGCAATATTACTGTCGTGACTGGCGCCACCGCCGTAGGCGCCGCCCTGTTCGCGGATAGCCCGGTGCAGATAGTTGTTGCGCAGGTAGCCTGCTAATACCGTTAGTGCCGGTGCATCCGCGTGGGTCATGGGCACCGTGGGATAGGCTCTGGCACAAAAGTTTACCTGGCTATTGGCAATCCAGGCTTCGTTTACTCGGTTGCTTACTTCAGGCCAGCTAAAACCCTGATAGTTGTGTTGATGCGTCAGCTGGCTGCGCCAGGGCTGCAGCTGTTGGGTGAGTTGTGGTAAATGCTGCTCATCGGCCACCAGTAAGAACTGGCGTGGTGCGTGTTTAACTTTGTCGTGCAGCGCGGCCAATCGGGCAAGTAATTGTTGCAGGACTGCGTCGTCGTTTAGGGCGTCGTCCAGGGTTTTGATGTAAACAATGCGCACCAGACCCGATAGTTGGTGGGTCAGTTGAGCCGCTGCACAATGGCCAGCACTGGCGGCGGCCATGGCCAGCGAATGGCCTTGCCCGGTAACAGATTGCTCGCGGCGCGCGCGAATTTGCGCCACCAGTTCACGTACGCGACTCGCTTCGTCAAAGCGCACGTCATTTAACGTGGCCTGCATCAACGCCGTGGCATCTTCGTGATTGCGAGCCAGAGCTTTGGCAGAAAGTGTGAGGTAGCCGCTGACGCCCTGCACGCTGTCGGGGGCCGCGCGCAGGCTGGAATACATGCTTAGGGTGCCGACAACCTGAGACTGCCACTGCTGGGTGGCCAGGTAGTCTTTTTTGCCCACGCCCAGCTCAGTCATGCAGTAGGTATAGATAGGCAGAATTTCAAATTCTTCCTGCGTCAGCGCGGGCATTTCTATGATTGCTTGTTGATAGACAATACCGTTGGTGCCGGCGTTGTAAATGGTCAGCGGCGTGGCGGTGCGATCGACATCGGCTGGCGCCACGTAATGCATGTTGGCGGGCACATCTTCCAGGCCGACTTTTGGCAGTAGACCCGGGTCGTCCTCTTGCGATTGGCGGGCTAGCAGCGCCTGAGTTTGGGCAATAATGTGCTGTTTTTCCGTGTCGGATAATTGCTGTTGCAGGGCGTCGAGGCGCGCGCGCTCCTCGGCGGCTTCGCGCTGCGATTGCTGCTGGTCGGGCGTCATCACCAGGCGCACTCGGTGATTGTTGTCAAGTAGCCACTTCTTCACCAGCCCCTGAATATAGCCGGGTTGTTTTATTTTTTGGCGCAAATCGGCCAGTGCTGATTCAAGGTTTAGCAGGGTCATCGGGTCGCCCCGGTGAGTGGCACTGGTGAGCGCTGTAAGTATCAGCTGTAGACCGTAGGGGTAGCCGTCGCCGCCTATTTCGCGCTGCTGCAGTTCCAGCTGGTGCAAGCTCGCTTCCACTTGCGACTGGGGCAAGCCCTGTTCGGCGAGCGTGTGAAATACGGCCAGGACGTCCTGCTCAAATTGATCGGCGTGTACCGCTTCACTGCCGGCAATGCCACACAAAAAGGCGAGCTCTTTTTGGGAGTCGTCCAGCCCGCACATGGGCGAGGGGGATTTGCCCAGCGGAGTAGTTTCGAGCAGGTGCTGCAGGGGGCTGGCGCTGTTGTCGAACAACAGGCTGGACAGCAATTGGGCTTCCAGTACGTCGTCGAGTTGCGTGCTTTTGCCCAGTAACCAGCCTAGTACGATGTGAGTTTTGGCGTCGGGCGACTCATCTTCCGGTAGCGGGTAGGTTGCAGTGGCCTGTTTGGGGGCGTCAAATCGCTGTTCGTCACCCACGGCGATGACCTCGTCCAGGGCGTCAAAGCGGTGCAGTGCCTTTTCTTCGAATGCGGCCTGCAGTTCACTGGCAGGCAGATCTCCGTAGGTCATAAAAATGGCATTGCTGGGGTGGTAGTGACTGCGGTAGAAGTCGGTTAGCTGCTGGTAGGTGAGCTCGGGAATGTGCTTGGGGTCGCCACCGCTGTTGTAGTGGTAGGTGGTGGTGGGGAACAGGTGGTGACAGAGTGTGTGCCAGAGCTGCGAGGGCACGGAACTCATAGCCCCTTTCATTTCGTTAAAAACCACGCCTTTGTAGACTAGCGGCGAGTTACTGTTGTCCGCCTCTTCAAATTCAACCCGATGGCCTTCCTGAGCGAAATCCAAAGGATCGAGGCGGGCAAAAAATACAGCATCCAAATAGACGTCTAGCAGGTTGTGGAAGTCTTTCTTGTTCTGGCTGGCAAAGGGGTAGGCCGTCCAATCGGAACTGGTAAACGCATTCATGAAGGTGTTTAGACTGCGCCGAATCATCATGAAAAAGGGGTCGCGCACCGGGTATTTTTCAGAGCCACACAGAGCCGTGTGTTCCAAAATGTGGGCGACGCCGCGGGAATCCTTGGGGACGGTGCGCAAGGCCACCAAAAATACGTTTTCGTTGTTATCTGCGGCAATATGAATGTGTTGGGCGCCGGTTTTGCGGTGGCGATACTCTTCCAGTTCAATGTTGAGTGAGGGGACGGTTTGGCGGCGGATAAATTCAAATGCAGTATGGGCGTTCATGGAGGACTACTATGCCTGTTGGGATTTGAGTTCATTGTAAACCCCGCAGCCCAAGGACGCGAGGTGGTTAAATTATGACCACTGTGCGGGTGATAAGGGTGCGGCCTTGTGCAATTGTCGCACCGAAACTAGAGCCTTTTAGAGCGAGGCTGTTTATCATACCAATCTACTAGATTGGGCCTGGCAGTAGGAGTTCAAGTGTGAATTACCCCCTTTGGATAGAAGCTTACGGCGCTGTTATAGGCTGCAGTTTATGGTTGTTAGTCAGCTGGGTTAGCTATGCCCGCTTTGCCCACTACCGTGCCAAAAAGACCCACTGTCTGGCGTCCCAGTTACACGCGTTTCGCATCTTGTGGATGAAAAGGGTCATACGGCGGGAAAACCGCATAACCGACTCGTCGCTACTCGCCAGTGTAGAGCGCAATGCTAGTTTTTTCGCCAATATTACCGTGCTGGTCATGGCCGGTATTGTCACCGCGCTGGGCAGTGCAAGCCAGGCCAATATGCTGCTCAACGATCTGCCGTTCAGTGCCGCTTCTACGCCAGTGGATACTGAAATTAAGCTGATGCTGTTGTTTGTGATATTTGCCTATGCGTTTTTTAGTTTTACGTGGGCGATGCGTAAATTTGGCTTTTGCGCCGTATTGGTTGGGGCCTTCCCGCTGTACGATGAGCCTGTATCGCAGAGTGAGCGCGATGCCTTTGCGGTCAATACGGCGCGGATCATCGATCAGGCGGGTCACAGTTATAACGCAGGCTTGCGATGCTACTATTTCGCGTTGTCGTTTCTGGCGTGGCTAGTTAGTCCCTGGTTGTTTTTATTGGCTGTATGGCTGGTAGTGGCGGTACTGTATCATCGGGAGTTTCACTCTAAGGCACTGCGCACATTGGTACAAATAACCGAGGGTTTGAGCGATATCACGGTGACTGACGATCGATGAGCTGCTGTTTTTGTCCGCGCGACAGCTGCTTTATGGCCCATTCGCGTTTTGAGGCGCTGGCGCGATCTGGGCAGCGCTCCACGTAACAAATCCGTACCGGCTGGCGGCCTCGAAAATACTTGGCGCCCACGCCGCGGAGGTGCTCGTCAAAACGCCGCTCTAGGTGGGTGGTGATGCCCGTGTATAAACTGTTGTCGCTGGCTAGAATTATGTAAACAAACCAGTCGTTGGGTGCGTTGGTCAAGGGGAGTGTGCCATGTTGGACTATCAATCGTATTACCGCGAATTTTGCGCCATTGCTGCGCACAATCGGTGGCAAAAGCTGCACAGCCCGCGCAATTTGGCGGCCGCCGTGTTGCAGGAGTCTGCCGAGTTACACCGAGAATTTCAATGGTTGAGCGACGAGCAATCGCGTGCGCTAAGCGATGCGGCCAAATCCCAGGTGGCCACAGAAGTTGCCGATGTGGCGCTGTACTTATTCGCATTGTGCGAGTCGCTGGGTATTGATTTAGATCAGGCCATTGTTCAAAAACAGGCGAATATTCGGGCTCGTCAATCAGACGCGTCGGCGGGTGGCTCAAACTTATAGCCGGCGCCGTAAATGGAGTGAATTAACTCCTGCTCCGGCATCAATAGCGCCAGTTTTTTTCGCAGTTTTTTGATATGGCTGTCGATGGTTCTGTCGCTTACGATTCGGTGGTCGGGGTAGATAGTGGCCATGAGTTGCGCGCGCGAAAAAATTCTACCGGGAGCGCTGAGCAATTTATCCAGCAATTGGCTTTCAACTGTGGTGAGCTGTTGCCATTGGTCGCCGCAGCCGCATTTTAATGTGCCTGTATCTAACGTGAGTCGACACGTTTGGCGAAGTTGCTCGGCCGTATTGGATTGGCTGCGCCGCAACAATCCCTTGACTCTGGCCACCAGCTCGCGCGGGCTAAAGGGCTTGCAGAGATAGTCGTCAGCCTGTAGTTCCAGCCCGAGTAATCTGTCGATTTCTTCTACTCGCGCGGTCACCATAATAATAGGTACCGAAGAAAATTGGCGAATTTCACGGCAAATATCGAAACCGTTCTTGTTGGGCAGCATCACATCCAGCGTAATGGCTGCCGGTAGGTGTTTGCGCACCCAGTCCACAACCTCTGCGCCGTCGGCCAGGCGGGTGGTCTTGTAGCCAGCGCTGTGCAGGTAGTCCTGCTGTAGGCTGGCCAGTTTGGGTTCGTCTTCTACCACCAGTATGTGTGTGTTCATCGAAGCGCTCCGTGCGAGTTATTGGTGGCGGGGCAGGGTTAGTGTCATGGCAATGCCGCCCATGTCTGAGTGGCTTGCAACCAGTGGCGCCTGGTGCGCTTCGGCAATGCGTTTGGCGATTGCCAGTCCTAAGCCGCTGCCGCCGAGCTTGCGATTGCGTGAATTTTCCACGCGGAATAAATAGTCGAATAGCTGCGCTAGCTGTTGTGTGTCCACCGAAGGGGCACTGTCTTCCAGGGTTAACGTCGTTGCCTGCTCGGTTTGCTTAAGCGTTAATCGCAGCTGCCCGCCGGCGTCCGTGTATTTTATGCTGTTGCCCAGTAAATTGTTTAACAATTGGGCCATTCGCAGTGGGTCGCCCCACACGGTGCAGGGCGACTGGAGTTGGATGTTGGCGGTTAGCTGGTTCCGCTCCAAAAGCTGCGCGTGCTGCGCGATAGTGGTTTGGCAGAGGTCTGCCAGATCGAAGGCTTTTTTATGGTAGCGCAGGCTGCCCACGTCGCTGTTGGCCAGCTCTCCCAAATCCTCGATGAGCTTTTGCAGGTGCAGTATTTCTGCGTGCACCGTTGTTAAGTGTGTCTCGTTGAGCGGTCGAATACCATCTAGCATGGCTTCCACTTCGCCGCGTGCAATAGCCAGGGGAGTGCGCAATTCGTGCGACGTATCGGCCAGCCAGCGCTTGCGCGCCTGGTCGGTGTTGGCCAGTGTTTGGCGTAGGTCTTCCAGGCGTTGGCTAAGCTGCCCCAGCTCATCTGCGCGTTGCGCGTCGGCTGCAGTGGGGTGTTGCGACTGTTTGTGAGCGCGGTGGGCAGTGCTGGACTTGGGTTGGGTGTAATCGCCTTGGGCCATCGCCGTAATGCGGGCGGCCAGGTGATTAAGTGGCGTTGCCAAGTTGCGGGTCAATAGGGCGGCGGCAACGGCAGCCAACAGTAGCGCCAGTAGACCACTTTGCCAAAGCGCTGCTTGTTGCTGTTCAAAAAAAACGGCTTCGTATACCTCGGTGTCTGGGTGTAAGTTGCGCAACCCCAGCTTGCCCACCCGCTGCTGCAGTGGGTTGTAAATGGGAAAGTAGGCCAGATCCATCCTTTCGGCTGACGCGAGTTGTTGGGGAGGAAAGCTGTTGTATACCGTCCGATTGTCTTCGTCGAGTATTAACATATTTGCCGGCAACCGCAGGCCTGGCCCCTGACGCGCGCGTGGGTGAGAGGGAGGTGGCTTTAGCCGGCCCGTAGGGCGGGCGGGCAAGTGCCGCTCGCCCTCTGCTTGATGCGGTGCCAGTGCTTTAAACAGGGCGGCAAGTTTTGTCGCATCCTGCTGCCAATGTTGCCAGCCGCCGCGCTCGTGCTGATAGAGACCCAGGGCGGTCAGCAGCGGTTGGTGCTGTTGTTGCATTTTGGCCGCGTGAAAGGCAGCCATGCCGGTGCTCAGTTGCCAGCGCATTAAACCCAATAAACAAGCGGCGACCAGCAGGCACGAAAGCAAAAGCGAAAGAAAGATTTTACTGCCGATGGACACACCGAAACCCTTAGCCCCGTAAAAACCTGAGTGTAGGGGCTAGGGGGCGCAAAGCCCAGCGCCAGCGACAAGATTCATTTTGTTTGCACAATTCGGCCATATTCCTTGCGCCTTGTGGCTTCAATGTGGTGATTCCAACACAAGATAATCCTTTGAGGTAATTTCAATGACACGCTTTTTACAGTACACAATAGGTATCTCTGGCCTAGTGTTTGCGCTGGGCTCTGCTCCGGGGCTGGCGAAACCCGGTAAAGGTGGTGATCGACAGGGGCCTCCCGCCGAGGCAATTATCGCCTGCGAAGGGCAAGCCGAAGGCAGTGCGGTGTCCTTTAGTACGCCGCGCGGCGATACCGTTGCAGGCGTTTGCAGGGTTCACAACGATCAGTTATTTGCAGTACCCGACAATCATCGGGGTGGTGGGCGCATGGATTCACCAGGTCAAACAGAGGGCGGGGCCCAGTAAAGCGCTACCCTGGCGGCACGGAGGCCCGCCGAGTGACAAGCCGGTCGGGCCTGATTACCATAGGTGCCTTTGATTAGTTGTGATAAATCACCATGCACAATCCCCCGGGCAGCAAGCGCCCACCCCTTGCCGATACGGATCGGAATTTTGACGATTTGGCGCCCCGCTTTGCACGCAATGTCTACGGTGGCATGAAGGGCCAGTTGCGCCTGGCAGTGTTAAATCGGGATTTTGATGCCCACGTCCTGCCGGCGATACGCACACCAATACCGGTATTGGATGCCGGTGGGGGGCAGGGGCAATTTGGATTATCGCTATTGCAACGCAGCGGTCAGTCCTTGGTAGACGGGCTGACGGTGTGCGATATTTCTGCGGAAATGCTGGCATTGGCTCGCGCCGAGGCGACTCAAGCGCACTTGACCCGTGTGCAATTTATTCACGACAGCGTGCAAAATCTGGCCCAACAGCGCGAGCACCAGGGGCATTACCCGCTGGTGCTTTGCCACGCGGTGCTGGAGTGGGTGGCCGATCAACAGGCGTTGCTCAGCGCGCTCTGGCAATTGGTGGCCGACGGTGGTCTGCTGTCGCTGACCTTTTACAACCGCCACGGGCTCATCTTGAAAAACCTACTGCGCGGCACAGCGCCTAAATTGCTGACTGGCGACTTTCGCCCACACCGGGGCAGTTTGACGCCCACCCGGCCGCTCGACCCCGCAGACGTGCTGCAATGGCTGGCTCAAGCTGGCTGGCAGCTGTTGTGCCATAGCGGCATACGGGTATTTCACGACTATCAACTGAGCCCTGAAAGCAAGCATATGGCGCCGGAGACCTTGCTGGCGCTCGAGTTACAGCTTTCGCAAACCGAGCCCTACCGCAGTTTGGGGCGCTATCAGCATCTGCTTCTTAAAAAAACCTAACATTAAGGTTTCGTTCAGCTTCACCTGGGTATTCTGGTTTCAAGGTCGGAAAAGGCCTCTAAACCGTTAAGGAGAAGCATCATGAACAAGCGTTTTTTAATCACCCTGGGTTGCGCCTCTGCAGTATTGATGCAACCTGCCTTTGCCGGTCCACACGAGCGCCACGATTTCGCCAAAGTGGTCTCCGCGACCCCCATCTACGAGCAAGTGTCTTACTCGCGGCCCCAGCGCGAGTGCTGGACAGAAACCGTTGCCTACGAGCGCGAACACCAGGGGCGGTCCAAATCTGCTACGCCCATGCTGCTGGGTGCTGTTATCGGTGGCGCCATTGGCCATGCAGTGGGTAAAAACGATCGCCGCTCAGGCACGGCAATCGGTGCTGTTCTGGGCGGTAGTATTGGTAACGACATGGGTAAATCGCGCGGTCATACCAGTGTTGAATACCGGGAAGAGGAGCGCTGCGAAGTGCGTCAGGTGCGCGAGTACGAAGACCGCTTAATGGGGTACGACGTGACCTACCGCTACCACGGCAATACCTACAGTACCCGCATGGATCGCGACCCGGGTAAGCGAGTCAAAGTGGCCGTCTCAGTAACGCCCCTCTACTAAGGCAACAGGAGTATAACCATGAAAATCTCGTTAAGATGGTTACTGGTGGCGGGTCTTGTGGCGCTCTCGGCACCGGCCCTCGCAGACCACCGCCGCGACTATGATTCGGCCATTCGCGTGGATGTGTACAGCCCTTACCTGGGCGTACACTACCGCGACGGTGGCCACAGCCGCTACGGTCACCGACACGGGCACGGCTGTGGTCATCACTGGGATGGACGGGTGTGGGGCAGACCGGTGCCATACCACCGCAACTACCGGTATCATGGGCACCACTGGAAGAAACACTGGAAGCAACACCATCGGCGCCACCACCGCGCTGAGCACCGTCGGCGCCATCACGATGACGGCCACCGAGGTGGCGATCGCCGGCACGAACGGCGTCGGGACAGGGATGATCATCACGATCGCCGCGACAGAAGGCGCGATGATCATCGGGAACGTAGACGACACGACTGACAAGGGGCGCGCGAGTGCCCAGAGGAACTAACATGCGCAGCTCCGCTTTTTTCATTGCCGCCTTGATGGTGTTGGCACCGCTAAGCCACACAGTAACCGCACAGCCGGTTGCCATCTATCTGGCTAAGAAAGATAAGGGAGCCGCGAGTTCCTCTGGCGAAGCTGCGCAAATCGCACAGGCCAGGTACGGTGGCCAAGTGTTAAAAGTAAAACAAGAACAAGATGGTCGTCGGTATAAAGTTCGCTTGTTAATGGACGATGGTCGCATCAAAGAAGTTTCGATCAAGGGCAAGTAAATGCGTTTATTGTTAATAGAAGATGAACCCGCGTTGCAGTCGCAAGTCAGCCAATTATTTGGCCTGCGCCACTGGAGTGTGGACGTGGCGGGCGACGGTAAAGAAGGCGAGTACCTGGGCCGCGAAAACCCCTACGACGTGGCCGTGGTCGATCTTGGATTGCCCGAACTCAACGGCATGGAGGTGATCAGCCGCTGGCGCAAGGACGGTATCAGTACGCCTATATTGATACTCACCGCGCGCGATCACTGGCAACAAAAAGTCGAAGGATTGGAGGCGGGTGCGGACGACTACCTCACCAAGCCCTTTCACCCGGAAGAGTTGCTGGCGCGGGTGAACGCACTAGCCAGGCGCGCAGCAGGCCAGGCTAGCTCGGTGATTTCCATCGGTCCTTTCGCGCTAGATATGGGCGCCCAACAATTAACGCGCGATGGGCAGCCGCTCACGCTCACCAGCTTTGAGTACCGCCTGATTGAATATTTGATCATGCACGCCGGCAAGGTCATTTCTAAAACCCAATTAACCGAACATATTTACGCACAGGATTACGATCGCGATAGCAATGTGATTGAGGTGCTCGTGGCGCGGTTACGGAAGAAAATGGACCCGGCCGGTGAGTTGCAGCCCCTGCGTACCATTCGCGGCCAGGGCTACCAGTTTTCGCTTCCCACGCACGCAGCGGGCGTCTAAGGGTGCCGGCATTGGGCCGTTGGCTGGGCCAGTCTATTGCAGGGCGATTGCTGTTGTTGTGCTTGATTCTATTGCCGCTGCTGGTGGGCGCCACGGGGCTGGGGCTGGATCGGGCTTTTAAACAAAGTTTGTTGGCAGCTGAGCGCGGGCGCCTGACTTCGCAGGTGTATTTACTGCTGGCGGCCGCCGATGTGGAGGCGGGCGAATTGGCGCTGCCAAAAGTCTTTACCGAGCCTTTACTGTCGCAACCTAATTCGGGGCTGTACGGCTTTGTGCACGCAGATAAGGACAATGTATTAGATAGCGAGCGGGAATTGTGGCGCTCCACATCGGCCCAGTGGTTGTCGGCCTCGGAATTGGGTTTGCATCAGTCGCCTAAATTGCACAATGCTGTCACCGAATTTGGCCGCTGGCAGGGGGATTATTTTTATCTGCGCTACCGCGTGCGCTGGGAGCAGGGCGATGGGCCAGAGTTGCCCTTGGTATTCAGTGTGTATCAATCCACCGAACCCTTTAATGCTCAACTGGCATCTTATCGCGCCAACCTTTGGTGGTGGCTGGTGCTTGTGGCACTGGGCATGCTGCTACTTTGTGGGATTTTATTATTTTGGGGCCTGCGACCATTGCGCAGTCTCACTGCCGCATTAGCGGCGTTGAATCGCGGGGAGCAGCGGCGCATCGACGGCGATTTACCCCTGGAGTTGCGACCCCTGGCGCACAACATCAATACATTGCTGGCCTCGGAAAAGGGCGCGCGCGAACGCTACCGCAATACGCTGGCGGACTTGGCGCACAGCATTAAAACGCCGCTGGCGGTAGCGCGCAATGAACTGCACAACAGCGCGCCGGATACGGTGCTGCTCAATGAACAGCTATTGCGCATGCACGATATCATTAACCATCATTTACAGCGCGCAAGAGTTAACGAAGGCGACTTTCATCTGGCGGTGGATGCCTTGCCCATTGTACAGCGGTTGTGCAAAACCTTACAAAAATTGCACCCCGCCGTCGCATTTACGCTGCCTGAGGGCGAGCTAAAACTGCGCATGGATGAAAAAGATTTGTTTGAGATTTTGGGCAATACACTGGAAAACGCCTGTAAATATGGTGCGACACAGGTGGAGGTTAGCGCGGCGCCCCAGCTCTATAACAGTCAGCCACACATGCGTGTAACGGTGGCAGACAATGGTCCGGGAATTGCGCCACAGGCGCGCCGGCTATTGGTTGGCCGTGGCCAGCGGCTGGACGAGCAACAGCCTGGGCAGGGGCTGGGGTTGGCGTTGGTGCACGACATTTTAGCGGCCTATGGTGGCGAAATTCAGCTCGATGAATCGGCCTTGGGTGGCCTGGCTGTGCATTTTCTATTGCCTGAAAATACGCGCTCATAAACAACGGAATGCTTACTATGCAGTATGACGGCCCAGCGCAACTTGAGGCGCTGCTGTTTGACCACGACGGCACACTGGTGGACTCGGAGGTGGTGCACTACCAGTTTTGGGCTCAGGTAATGGCCGAGTACCAGTTGCCGTTTGCCGAGGATGATTACCGACTGCACTACGTCGGCGTGAGCGAATTGCGTACGGCCGAAGATATTTTACGACGCTTTGCAATACCCGCGAGCGTAGATACATTGGTAGCCCGCAAGCGTGCCATCGCAACGGCCTTTCACGCACGGCAGCACTACCCATTAATGCCCGGTGTGGCCGATGCACTTTGTTGGCTAGCGGAACAACCACTGGCGTTGGCGGTGGTGTCTGGCTCCGCGCGCTTTGCGTTAGAAGCCAGTCTACAAGCACTGCAATTACGCAATCTGTTTACCTGTGTCGCCAGTGGCGAAGAGGTGCCTCACAACAAGCCGGCACCCGATGTGTATTTGGCAGCGATGGCATCGCTGGAGGTGGCGCCCGAAACCTGTATTGCATTGGAGGACACGCGCGCCGGCATGTTGGCAGCGAAGGCGGCGGGCGTGTTTACCTGCGTCATACCCAACCGCTATTCTGCGCACCAGGATTTCACAGAAGCAGATCGACAGTTTCATTCTATGGTCGATTGCATGGTCTGGCTAAAGGGTTATCCTGCCGCACAATCTCGTTAACCATCCGCTAGGCGCTGGTTTTGGCTTACGGAGGTCGAGGTTTGAATTACTCTGCCAAGTGTTTTAGCAACACGTCCTTCGCCAAATTGAGTCGTGCAGCCAGGTAGTCGTTGCCGCCTCTATCGGGGTGAAATTTCTGAATAAGCCTGCGGTGTGCACTAATAACTGCCGCTTTATCTGCATCTGCAGCAACCCCTAGCAACGCGCGCGCCTCGGCCACAGTCATGGCGCCTTGAGGGCTGCCTTCGAGTGGGCTGCCCGTCCATTCCGGGCCAAAGCGCTGGGCGATATAGAGCGTCAGCTGGTCGGCTGCAGCGGGTTGCTCCGCCCGAAAAAAACGCAGTGCTTCGTCGAGTTCTTTGGCGCTCAACGCCGATAGCCGCTGGCCCGCATGGGGCCCGGCGTGCAACTCGCCGTCTTTGGCCTGGTCGTACAATGTGATCCCTGCAGATTGCGACGACGTATTTTTAGGGCGCAGGCTTTGCCAAAAGCGGGCCAGCGTCATGCCCCGGCTGATCCAGCGCCAAAGGCCGGACAAAAAGGGGATGACGCCCATTGCCAAAGCCCCAATCCAGTTAAGTTTGCCTGTTAGCAGGGCGTAGAGCAGTATCCCTAAAAAAGCACCAATGGCCAGGCGGGCCAGCCACTGCTTTTGCTTACCCGCCGGCATTTTGCGATAACCGCGATAGAGCAGGTAAAGAACCAGGCACAGGACGAGTAGGGGGAGGAGTCGCAGCATAGAGTTTGGGTCTGTGTCAGCTATTGCGTACAATCTGCGTTTTTTGTGTGAGGCAGATGCGATGAGTGTGCAGGTTATCATGAAGGACGGCCGCCCTGAATGGGCAGTGATTCCCTACGAGCAATACGAAGCGTTGCTGGCGGCGGCAGGTACACCGCAAGCTGAGACGAGTGCACCCGCCGTGCCTGGTGCGCACAGCGTGCCCGCGTCGCCGCCCGCGCCCAGCACAGGGCAATTCAGTACCGTGAAGTTGCACAGCCGTGTGCAGACCTCCACCAAATCCGAAGCGGAGCTGGCAAAGGACGCGGGTATCTCGCCAGCGTACCTGGCGCAAATCGCCTCCGGCGAACGAGTGCCTAGCCCGGCAATTATTCGCGGGCTGGCACAGGCGTTGGGTATTAAGGCAGACGATTTACTGGGTTAACGAAAGCTAAAGTAGTAACCCGCTTGCGCCAGCAGTTCAGCCTCGTTGTGTAGGTTGATGGCGGTGAGTGGGTGATCTTGCAGCCACTGCTTGGGCAGAGTTAACGCCAGACCTGGGCGGCCGTTCTGATCGTTCTGAGCAATTGAGGGCAGCAGCGCCACATCTTTTCTGCCCCGACAAAAAATTACCGCAAGGCGCAGGCAAACTACCATATGCAGCAGTGCCTGGCGCTGTGATACCGGTAATTCTTCGATCACTTTGACCTTGAGGTTGTTGCGCTGCAAGCGCACCAGGCTGGCTAAAAGGTGTTGCTCATAGCGGGCAAATCCACCCATGTCGTGGTGTCGCAACAGGTAGTAGCCGTGCTTGTGGAAGCCGTTGTGACTAATATGTAGACCCACTTCGTGAAGCAGCGCGGCCCAGCGCAATAACTGACTGGCGGCTGTGCCATTAATGGGGGGCAGGGGGAGCTGGCGAGCCATGTCTGTGGCTAGACGTGCCACCCGTTCGCCTTGGGCCAGATCGCAATGGTAAATCTCTGCCAGGCGCTGAACGCTGTCGTTGCGACTATCGCTATTGGCGGCGCGTCCGAGGGTTTCGAATATTAATCCCTCTTTAAGCGCGACGTCGGCAATGTGCAATTGCGACAAGTTCAATTGATCAAAAATGGCCTGAATAATGGCCAGCCCCGCGGGCAGTACATCGCGCCGCAGTTTGGGTACGCTGGTGTTGACGACTTCGCCATCGGCGATGGTCTGATTAATGACGGCCTCCAGATGTGCGCGTGTTATCAAGCCATTGTCTTTTGCCGCCATGAGTTCGGCGGCTGCGCGCATGGTGCCCGATGTGCCCAGGGCCATATCCCAGCCGTAGGCGCGATATGCGTGGGCAATGGGCTCAATGGTGGCACAGGCTTCAAGGTAGGCGCTGTGCATGCGCTCGCGTGTTACCGGGCCAAACTTAAAATGATGATCGGCCAGCACCACGCAACCCAAGCTTAAACTTTCTAATAGGCGCGGTTTGCTGCCTTCGCCGATAATGAATTCTGTGCTGGCCCCGCCAATGTCAATGACCAGCCGCCGTTGGTCGCTGTTTTCCAGTGATGCAGACACGCCCTGGTAAACTAGGCGCGCCTCTTCAAAACCCGAAATAATATGGATGGGGTAGCCCAGTGTCGCTTCGGCTTTACGCAAAAATTTATCGGCGTTGCGTGCAGCGCGCAGAGTTTTGGTGCCGACGGCCCGGATATTTTCGGGCTTGATATCGCGCAGTCGCTGATTAATGCGCTCAAGCACCGCCAGGGCATTGGCTTGGGTAGCTTTGTCTAGCAATCCTTTTTCATCAAGACCGCGCGCAATTTGCACCATTTCTTTGTGGCGATCGACCACCTCTAGACGCGCACCGACCACTTTGGCCACCAGGAGATGAAAGCTGTTCGATCCCAGATCAATGGCGGCGTAGTAATCGCCTTTGTCTGTTGCGGTGCTGTCTGTCAATCGCCTTTACTCCATACGCCGGGTTCTGTGTACCCTTGGTGTTTGTGTGTCGCGTCGAGTGAAAACTCGGGTAATTTACCGGCGTTGCGCTGGGCTTTGTAGTCGGCCAGTAGCATCACTACAGTCGGCGTTAGCCAGGTGATGGCAATGATGTTGATCACTGTCATAAGCCCCAGTGCCATATCCGCCATGTTCCAAACCGTTGGCAGCGGTGCCGTTGTGCCCCAAAACACCATGGCCAAGTAGCCCGCCGTCAATGCTAGCTTGCCGGGCTTGTGATCCATCTTGAATACGTGCAGGTTAGATTCAGCATAGGCAAAATTTGCTACCACCGATGTGAACGAAAAGAACACGATGGCAATGGCTACAAAATCCATGCCCCAGGCGCCTACGTGGCTGACCATGGCATCCTGTGTTATACGGATGCCCGCTAAGCCCTCTTCAGTGGCGCCGCCGGCCAGTAAAATAATGATGGCGGTGCAGGTGCAGATTAAAATGGTGTCAACAAAGACGCCCAACATTTGTACCAGGCCCTGTGACACTGGGTGGTTGGGGTAGGGCGCGGCGGCTGCCGCCGCGTGTGGCACGCTGCCGCTGCCCGCTTCATTGGAGTAGAGTCCGCGTTTAATGCCATTAATGGCTGCGCCTAAGAAGCCACCTGCGGCCTCTTCAAGACCAAAGGCCGAGCTGACAATTAAAGACAAAATTGCGGGTACCTCGGTGAGATTGACAGCCACAATAAACAGCGCCATTGTCACATAGGCTAATCCCATGAATGGCACCGTCAATTGCGCAAACTGTGCGATCGCGCGCAAGCCACCGAGTACGATAATGCCGGCAACGACTGTCATCGTCAGGCCGCTCACCAGGGGCGTAATGCCGTAGGCGTTATTCAGTGCATCGCCGATGGTGTTGGCTTGCACTGCGGAAAATACAAAACCGTAGCCAAATAGCAAGCACAGTGAAAATGCGATGGCCAGCCAGCGTTTATTTAAACCCATTTGAATGTAATAGGCTGGGCCGCCGCGAAATTCCCCGTTGGCGTCTTTGACCTTGTAAAACTGCCCGAGTGTGGATTCTACAAAACCCGTGGCCATACCCAGTAGCGCAATCATCCACATCCAGAACACGGCGCCGGGGCCGCCAAGTGTAATGGCCACCGCGACGCCAGCCAGATTGCCTGTGCCAACGCGTGCGGCGAGGCTGGTTGCGAGAGCCTGAAAGGGCGAAATACCTTCCTTGTTGGCGCGCAGGGAACCTTTCATCATGGAAAACATGTGGCCAAACAGGCTGAATTGCACGGCGCCTAAACGCAAGGTAAACCACAGGCCGGCAAGTACCAGCATGTAGATTAAAATGGAGTCCCAAAGCACGCCGTTAATGCTACTGACGGTGGAGGCTAGATACTGATTGAAGGTTTCCATAAACAGATGTGGTCTTATAGGTGAGCGCAGAGTTGTGCGGGCACAAGCGAGCGCATATTGTTATTTTTAGCCGGACGTTACAGCAGACACCGCTGATGTTGGGTCCGGATCGGATGCTGCAAGTGTGCGTATTTGGCCTCGCAATGTCTACTTTTCCGCGGGGCTTTCGGATTTGGGCTGTCGACTGGCGTGGTAGTACTCCCAAATGATACGCGCGCCCAGTTTTGCGGTTTGGCTGTGGGGGTCGTAGGTGGGATTGAGTTCAGCCACATCCAGCAACCACACGGTCTTGCCCAGCGCCTGGGCACGGACTAGGAGATGGGTAAACACCTGCAACATACGGGCAGGGCTAATACCGACAGCCGCGGGGGCGCTGACGCCGGGTGCAAAGGCGGCATTGAATACATCCAGACAAACGGTGATATAGAGTGCGTCTACCTGCGCTAAAAATTTTTCGCAGTAAGCGAAGGTTTCGGCGATTGGATTTGCCTCCATTTCCCAATCGGTGAGCCATTGCACCTGTTTTTCCTGGGCGTAATCAAACAGTGCCGTGGTGTTTGCGCTAGGATTGACCCCCAGCACCAGGTAGTGAAAGGGCTGTTGATTGACTTCGCACCACTGCGCGATCTGGCGAAAAGGTGTGCCGGATGAGCCCGCAGGCTTAGGGGTGCGCAAATCCAAATGGGCGTCGAAATTAATAATGCCCAAGCGCTGCCGACCACTTTGGAGGCGGGGTATCAGCCCTTGGAAGCTGGCCCAGGCCACTTCGTGACCGCCGCCCAACACCACTGGTTTGGCGCCCTGGGCGATCAGGGTTTGCAGCTGGTTCGCCAGGGTTGCTTGGGCCGCTTCCAAGTCGTCCCCTACGCAGGCTACATTGCCGGCATCCATAAAGGTCTCGTCATCGCAGATGCCATTGGCGAGGGCGGCGCGCAATGCGTCCGGTCCGGCAGCGGCGCCCGGTCGACCTTTGTTGCGTTTGACGCCCGCGTCGCAAGCAAAACCCAACAGGGTTAATTTACCCGCCGCCTCGGCTGCACGCGAGCTATCGCCGAGGTCGAGGCACTGCATTTGCTGGTGCCAGCGCAAGGCTGTGTGGGCTTCTTCTGTGTCAGTGCGGCCCGTCCATAAATTCGCTAGGGGAGGGCGATAGAGAGTGTCGGTCATTGAGATTGCCCCGCTACCCAGCGCTGGCTGGGTTTAACCAGATTAATGCCGTAGCTCAATTCGGCCGGCGATTCTATGTGCCAGAGCAGCATGTCCGCATCCATGCCCACTGCCAGCTGGCCTTTTTGCGATTGGCCGAGGGCCTGTGCGGCATTGCGGGTGACGCCGTAAAAACTCTCTTCTGGCGTCAGCCCAAACAGTACGCAGGCCTGATTCATGGCGGTCAGTAGTGAAGCCTGGGGCGCCGTGCCGGGATTGCAATCGGTGGCCACCGCCATGGGTACGCCGGTCTCGCGCAGCGTCGCAATGGGCGGCAATTGGGTTTCCCGCAAAAAGAAAAATGCCGCCGGTAGCAGCACGGCCACCGTACCCGCTCGCTTGAGCTCGGGAACGTCGTCGGGGCTTAGGTATTCGATATGGTCTACCGACAGGCCGCCGTATTGTGCCACCAGCGCACTGCCGTGCAGGTTGCTCAGCTGTTCGACATGGCCCTTCACCGGCAATTGATAGCGCGCAGCGGCCTCGAATACCCGCTCGCATTGGGCCGCACTAAAACCAACGCCCTCGCAGAACACATCGACTGCGTCGGCAAGCCCTGCACTGGCGGCGGCCGGCAAGATGTCGGCGACGATATGCTCGATATAGGCGTCTTTGTCGGTGAACTCGCCGGGTAGTGCGTGGGCCGCCAGTAGCGTGGTACACACGCTGATCGGATTGTTTTGAGCCAGTTCACGCGCCAATCGCAGTAAGCGCAGTTCGTGGGTAAGGCTTAATCCGTAACCGGACTTGATTTCCACACAGGTGACGCCTTCGTTCATGAGTGCCGTTAGCCGCTGTTGCGCAGAGGCCAGCAGCGCGGCGTCCGTGGCATCGCGCGTGGCTTGCACCGTGCTCATGATGCCGCCGCCGCGCGCGGCGATGTCGGTGTAGCTGACGCCCGTTTGGCGCCACTCGAATTCGTGGGCGCGGTTGCCGCCGTAGATCAGATGGGTGTGGCAGTCGATGAGCCCGGGTGTGAGCCAGGCGCCTTTGGCATCCAAGGTAGTGCGCGCCGCCGGGGCGTCGTCGGGGCTCCCGATCCAGTGGATGCGGCCGTCCTGGACCGCCAGTGCGCCATCAAGCAGGGCGCCGTAGGGTTTACCGTTGTCAACGCCCGTGGCGAGATTTGCGTGGGTGATCAATAGATCAACAGCCATGTGTGGTATCCGCAGTTAAGGTGTTTATAGGACGCGATGCGCGCTTGATTCCACAAGCAAAAAGTCGGCGCACGCGCTGCAGTTAAGGGTAGCAGTCTACGCAAACCACTTGTATATACAAGTATATACAAGTAGGATTTCGTGCATGCAGCCCAGATACCTCGCCATTAAGCAGACCTTGCTAGCCCGCATCGAAGACGGTGTTTTGCCATCGGGTAGCCGCGTGGCCAGTGAAAATGAGCTGGCGGCGGAATTTGGCGTGTCGCGCATGACCGCTCGTCGGGCGCTAGATGCCCTGGCCGACGAGGGCGTGTTGATACGTACTCAAGGGCTGGGCAGCTTTGTGGCCGATGAAAGACCCAGCAGCAATCTGGTTGAAATCCGCAACATTGCCGACGAAATTCATGGCCGTGGCCACGCGTACCGCTGCGAGGTGATGGCGCTTACAGAGCAGGCGGCCAGCGCCCAGCAGGCGGTGCGGTTGGGCTTGCCGGCGGCCAGCACAATTTTTTTCTCGCGCCTGCTGCATTTCGAAAACGACCTGCCCATTCAGTTGGAAGAGCGCTGGGTAAATCCCCAATTTGCCGGCGATTATTTGCGTCAGCCCTTTGGCCAGCAGGACTTAACACCCAGTCGATATTTGAGTCAGGTGGCGCCACTGACTGAGGCCGACCATTTGATCGAGGCCGTTGCTGCCAGCACTGGCTTGCAAACGACCTTGCAGTTAAGCCCGGGCGAACCCTGTTTAAAGGTTAGTCGTCGCACCTTTGGGCCGGCGGGGGTGGTGAGTTTTGCACAATTATTTCATCCGGGGAGCCGCTACCGATTGGGCGGCCACATCAATTACTAAGCTTTGCACGCCGAAGCCGTACAACACTGCGCCAAAAGCGCAACCAAACGAAAGAAAAGGAGCCCACCATGGCCGACCAGAACCCACGAATTGATAACAGCCGCGTTATTCGCGCACCCAGAGGCACAGAGTTGACGGCGAAAAGCTGGTTGACCGAAGCGCCTTTGCGCATGTTGATGAACAATCTGGACCCAGAAGTCGCCGAGCACCCTCAGGGTTTGGTGGTGTATGGCGGCATCGGGCGGGCAGCGCGCAACTGGGCCTGCTACGACAAAATTGTAGAAACACTCACCCGCCTAGAATCCGATGAAACGCTGTTGATCCAAAGTGGCAAGCCTGTGGGTGTGTTTAAAACCCACGAAAATGCGCCGCGCGTGTTGCTGGCTAATTCCAATTTGGTACCCCACTGGGCCAATTGGGAACACTTTAATGCGCTCGATAAAAAAGGCCTGATGATGTATGGCCAGATGACCGCGGGTTCCTGGATTTACATTGGCTCGCAGGGCATCGTGCAAGGCACCTATGAAACTTTTGTCAGCGTTGCTAAAAAGCATTTCAACGGCAGCGCCAAGGGGCGCTGGATTTTAACTGGCGGGCTGGGTGGCATGGGCGGCGCTCAGCCCCTGGCGGCGACTATGGCCGGATTTTCCATGCTGGCTGTCGAAGTGGATGAGTCGCGCATCGATTTTCGATTGAAGACGGGTTACGTGGATAAAAAGGCCACTTCTCTCGACGAGGCGTTGTCGTTGTTGGATGAGGCAAAAGCCGAAGGTAAAGCCATTTCCGTCGGGCTGCTTGCTAATGCCGCCGACGTGTTTCCCGAACTGGTTGCGCGCGGTGTGACGCCGGATGTGGTTACCGACCAAACCTCTGCGCATGATCCGTTAAACGGCTACCTGCCCCAGGGGTGGACGCTGGACGAGGCGAAAGTGCGGCGCGAACAGGATGAGGCCGCCGTGGTACGCGCAGCCAAACAATCCATGGCCGTGCAGGTGAAAGCCATGCTGGCACTGCAAGCGAAGGGCGCGGCTACGCTGGATTACGGCAACAACATTCGTCAGATGGCATTGGAAGAAGGCGTTCACAACGCCTTCGACTTCCCGGGCTTTGTACCGGCTTATATCCGACCACTGTTTTGCGAGGGAATTGGACCTTTCCGTTGGGTGGCGCTGTCTGGAGATCCTGAAGACATTTACAAAACCGATCAAAAAGTCAAAGAACTCATTCCCGATGATCCGCACTTGCACAATTGGCTAGACATGGCCCGCGAGCGAATACAGTTTCAAGGATTGCCGGCGCGCATTTGCTGGGTAGGGTTAAAGGATCGTGCGCGTTTGGGGCAGGCCTTTAATGAAATGGTGGCCAAGGGCGAGTTGAAAGCGCCTGTGGTAATTGGCCGCGATCATTTGGACAGCGGTTCGGTGGCGTCGCCCAACCGGGAAACCGAAGCCATGCAAGACGGCTCGGATGCCGTGTCGGATTGGCCGCTATTAAACGCCCTGTTAAATACTGCAGGCGGTGCCACCTGGGTGAGCTTACACCACGGCGGCGGCGTGGGTATGGGCTTTAGTCAACACTCTGGTGTGGTAATTGTGTGCGATGGCAGTCAGGCCGCGCACGAGCGAGTAGGGCGCGTGTTGCGCAATGATCCCGGTACCGGTGTGATGCGCCACGCCGACGCCGGCTATGACATCGCCATCGACTGCGCCAAAGCGCAAGGCCTGGACTTGCCGATGCTGGACGCATAAGCGTCGCGCCTGGCAACACGAATTTTCACACCGCACAGCGGCCCGCTGTGCGTAGATGACCCAGACAATACGAGATCGCTATGGACACATTTGAAATTAAACCCGGCCAGTTAACCTATGCCGATTTGCATCGCCTGCACAGCCGTCCGCACCAGTTAACCTTGGCCGAGGATTGCATTGACGGCATCAATGCCTCGGCAGCCGTGGTGAAGCAAGTCATCGATGATAACCGCGTGGTGTACGGTATTAACACTGGTTTTGGCCTGCTCGCCAATACGCGCATCAAACCAGAAGAACTGGAAGAGCTCCAGCGCTCTATCGTATTAAGCCACGCAGCTGGCATCGGAAAGTTAATGAAACCCGCCACTGTGCGGCTGTTGATGGTGTTAAAGATTAATGCGTTGGCGCGCGGATTTTCTGGTATTCGATTGTCTGTTATCGAGGCGCTGATGACCTTGCTTAATCACGAAATTTATCCCTGTATTCCGCTCAAAGGCTCGGTGGGGGCATCCGGTGATTTAGCGCCGCTGGCGCACATGAGTGCGGTGCTATTGGGCGAGGGTGAAGCGTTTTATAAGAAAGAGCGTATCAGCGCCAAAACAGCCCTGCGTCTTGCGGGCTTAAAACCGCTGGTATTAGCACCGAAAGAAGGCTTGGCATTACTTAACGGCACACAGGCATCTACGGCGTTGGCCCTTGAAGGGCTGTTTTACGCGGAGAATGTGTTAACTGCGGCCACCGTTATTGGTGCGCTGTGTGTGGAAGCGGCCAAAGGCTCGCGCAAACCTTTTGACGAGCGCATTCACCTGGCGCGCGGTCACCAATCGCAAATTGATATGGCCTTGGCCTACCGCCAGCTGCTGGACCACTCGCAAATTGAACACAGTCATATCGATTGTGAAAAAGTCCAAGACCCTTACTCGCTGCGCTGCCAACCGCAGGTGATGGGGGCTTGTTTGCAGCAGATGCGCAATGCGCGCGACATTATTGTGACCGAAGCCAACGCCGTATCCGACAACCCGTTGGTATTTGTCGAAGCCAATCTGGCAGACAGCGATATTATTTCGGGTGGTAATTTTCACGCCGAGCCCATCGCCATGGCCGCGGACAATCTGGCACTGGCCATTGCGGAAATTGGCTCATTATCCGAGCGGCGCATGGCGCTATTAATCGACAGTAAGTTGTCCGGTCTACCGCCTTTTTTGGTGAATAACGGCGGCGTAAACTCAGGCTTTATGATTGCACAGGTAACATCGGCGGCGCTGGCCAGTGAAAATAAATCGCTAGCACACCCCGCCAGTGTCGACTCGCTGCCGACCTCGGCAAACCAGGAGGATCATGTATCCATGGCGACATTTGCCGCGCGCCGCTTGAAAGACATGTATGAAAACACCGTGGGAATTTTAGCGGTGGAGTGGCTGGCGGTGTGCCAGGGTTTAGATTTCTTAGAAGGCTTGTCTACCTCTGGTCCGCTGGAGCAGGCGCGAGCGGAGCTGCGCACTCACGTGCCTTTTTACGATAAAGATCGCTACTTTGCCCCCGATATTGAGCGCGCTGCCGAGCTGATCAGCTTGGGCGTATTGAAGTCACTGGTAGACAAATCCATTCGCCTGTAACGCGCTAGACGCCTGCGCCTAGTATTTACTCGGCGCAGGCTGTCGCATACAACCCATAAATCAGTGCCGCTGCGCGATGGCAAATTCGTACCTCTCCAGAGTTTGCGCCAATAATTCGAACTCTACTGCTGTCGCTTGCCACAACGCCGACTTAAGCTCGTAAACGCATTCAATCAAGGCACGCCTTTTACAGGTGCGCAGGCGCCTTGCTATTGGCTTTATTGTTTTTGCCACAATGGCCTGCTAGCCTCGCGAACACAGCAAATGCGTAGAGTGGGTGAGACGAGTGATTAAAAAGATTGTCGTGCTTTTGGTGGCGCTAGTCGCCCTTCTGGGACTCGGCTTCTGGTGGGTGGGGCCCGCCTACGTGGTGCATGGGCCCTCGGTTGCCACCGGGATGGGGGCCAAGTTGGCCTGTTCGGCCAAATACGTGTCGGGCTTTAGCGAAACACAGGCTTTGGCGGATCTCACCAGCTATTCGCCAGTCTTTGAGCATTTGACACTCGAGTTCGACGATTCGCAAGCACAGGTAACTGCGCGCCTGTGGGGCGGCGTGCGCAGTGCCAGTTTTGTGCCTGGCGTTGGCTGCGCCATTGACTACGCCGGCGTAAATGGGCGTGCCAGTATTCAGCCGCTTGCCATGCCTCAGTTGACGGCACCCTGGCCGGCGGGCAGCGACGTCAACACCATTGACCCCGAAGCACAGCGGCTGTTGGATGGGCTCTTGGCGGAAGATAACGCCAGTGGATTGCACACGCGCGCGCTGGTGCTGGTGCAAAAAGGCCAAATTATTGCCGAGAGCTATGGCTTGGGCATTACCGCACAAACGCCATTGCTGGGTTGGTCGATGGCCAAAAGCGTGACTGCCATCGCACTGGGGCGACAAATCAAGGAAGGCAAATTAGCGTTGGACGATCAGTCGCTGTTTCCGGCGTGGGAAGGCGACGAGCGCGCGGGAATTACCTTGCGCCAATTGCTCACCATGACCGATGGGCTTGCGTTTAACGAAGTGTACAGCCCCGGTGAAGACGCCACGCAAATGCTGTTTGCCGAGCCCGACAATGCCGCCTTTGCATTGACCAAACCGCTGGCACATCCGTCAGGTAACCATTTTAATTACTCATCCGGGACAGCGAATCTACTGGCGCGGCTAATGCAGCGGCACGCTGGGCCAGATTTACAATCGCAACTGAACTATATTGGCACTCAGGTGTTTCAACCCTTGGGGTTATCGCATACTGTGTTTGAAACCGATGCCTCTGGCGGTTTTGTCGGTAGCTCCTATGTGTACGGCAGCGCTCGCGACTGGGCGCGGCTGGGGTTATTAATGCTGAACAAAGGCACGCTCAATGGCCAGCAGTTGTTGGATGAGGCCTTTGTGGAGGCGGCCACCCAGCCCAATTCGTCCAGCAACGAAAAAGCCTACGGTTTTCAATTTTGGTTAAATCGCGGTGATGCCGAGTTGCGTTGGCCGGATTTGCCAGTCGATGCCTACGCGGCCATGGGTAATCGTGCGCAAATGGTAATGATTGTGCCTACGGAAGCGGTTGTTTTGGTGCGACTGGGATGGACGGCTGGTGACTACCCCACTAACCGCAACGTGAGCCAGCTGATAGGACAGCTCTCCACATTGCGGTGATGACAGTGCATGTACCTAAGCGCCCAAGCAGCGTGCGCATCAATTATGGCCGTCGTCATGCGGTGTTATTGTTAAAATATATCAGAGGCATAGATATGATTGAATTTAACAATTTATAAAAATAACCTATAGTCATCTGACTGATTCAAGGGCGCGTAGAGCGCAATGAGTGGCTATCCCGGCCGCGCACATTCAATGGAGGACGTATGACAGGTATTGATATTGGTATTGCACAGGCAGATCGCATGGAGATTGCCGAGGGTCTCAAACACTTGTTGGCAGACTCTTACACCTTGTATTTGCAGACGCATTTTTTCCACTGGAATGTGACGGGACTGCAATTTCGCGAGTTGCATTTAATGTTCGAAGAGCAATACACCGAGCTTGCCTTGGCCGTTGATGACATTGCCGAGCGCATTCGCACTTTGGATGTGGTGGCCCCCGGTACCTACAAAGCGTTTGCAGCGCTTAGTTCCATTGAAGAGGTGGACGAGGTGCCAACTGCGGAGCAAATGGTGGATTATCTGACCAAGGGCCACGAACAAGTGGTGCGCACCGCGCGCCAGGTACTGAGCAAAGCCCAGGAGGCAAACGACGAATCTACGGCGGCGCTGGTTTCGGATCGCATGCGCGTGCACGAAAAAACAGCGTGGATGCTGCGAGCGACGCGCAAGTAACAGCAAGACAAAAAAGCGGCGCAGAGCGCCGCTTTTTTTCTTTGCGCAGTGGGTCCCGAGGTAGTTATCGCGTTATTTACTTAATCAACTCACTGTGCGGGATTAAAATCAATACCGGGACGCTGGAATAAAGAGGAGATAGCGATGAAATGGCTTGTGGTATTGTTGGGCGTACTGGCATTGTCTGCCGTGGCTTGTTCAGAGCAGGCGGCAAATGAACAGCAACCGGAGGGCGCTATTCCTCAACACCAGCTGGATGCGCTAGAAAAAGCCAAAGCGGTGGAGGATACCCTGAAAGAGGCGGACGCGGCGCGACGCACTCAGGCCGATGAATAGCGCTTAAGGGGTGCTTGTTTAATCAAACTCGCCATTATCCGCCGCTTGTTTGCGAGCCTTTCGATCGGCTTCTTCTTCGCGTGCATCTTCAATAATTTTAAGCATAGTGGCGATATCTGTTTCCAAAGCCACCTTATTAAATTGCCCGGTCAATTGAATATCCGGGTGCAGGTTACCGTGCTCGTATAAATCCCAAATTTCTTCGGCGTAATGCGTGACGCGCAACCCGCGGTTGTATTGGCCGAAATACTGGGTCATGTTGTTCACGTCGCGGCTTAACATCATCTTGGCGTTATTGTTGCCGGCGGCGTTAACCGCTTGCGGTAAATCGATAACCACCGGCCCCTCGGGCTCCACCAGCACATTGAACTCCGACAAATCGCCATGCACCAGGCCAGCGCACAGCATGCGCACAATTTCCTGCATCATTATTCCGTGAAATTCGGCCGCAGTGTCGGCGTCGAAGGCCACATCGTCCAAGCGCGGCGCCGGGTCGCCCTGTTCGTCGGTGATGAGATCCATGAGTAATACGCCGTCCACAAAGCCGTGCGGCGTGGGCACGCGTACGCCGGCCTCCGCTAGTCGATAAAGGGCATCCACCTCTGCCGAGAGCCATGCGCTCTCCGACTCTTTTTGTCCGTAGCGGCTTTTTTTGCTCATGGCGCGGGCCCGGCGGCTGTTGCGTGTCCCGCGGCCTTCTTGGTACACGGCGGCCTGCTTAAAGCTTCGCTTATTGGACTCTTTATAAACTTTGGCACAGCGCAGGTATTCGCCACAGCGCACTACAAAAACCTGAGCCTCTTTACCGCTCATTAACTGGTACAGCACTTCGTCGATCAGCCCATCCACCACAAGGGGCTGTAGGCGCTTAGGGACTTTCATTCGGGTCGGTTCACCGTGAAATTTGTCATAAATGGGTTGCCCGCAAAGGGGCAAGCGCCTGAGGCACCACTGCCGCCGCTCGCCCGCACAGGGGCAAGGCCGGCATGGTAACTGAATGGCTGCTCGCCCGATAGGGGAGCTGGGTCAAGGTTCGATGCTGAAAACGGTGCGCGCATGCTGGCAGCGTTCGTCGCGGGGGCAGCGGCTGGACTCAGCCT